>CAYIQK010000001.1:0-35204 GCA_964365515.1 uncultured Planctomycetales bacterium
TTGCCCGGGTCCATATACCCGACGGCAACCATCAAGCCCGGCCCGGCAAAGGCCAGCAACTTGCGCCAAAACCCCGCGTTAACCGGGACATGGATAGAGGAAAACACCTCGGAAAGGCTCGGCGTTTTCAACTCTCGTTTCCATCCTGAAGTCATAGACAAAGGGGGGGGGATCAACGCCACTTGATCGAACAGCCCATGCTTGGCTTTTGATCCGTGGATATGGGTTGACCGGTGGCAAGATTATTCAATGCCTCCTTCAATTCTTCCCGGGTGACTTTGCTTTCATCCTGCCAATTATCGTCGACGCGGCCATGATAAACCAACTCATGATTTTTATTGAAAAGGTAAACATCCGGCGTGCACTGAGCCTTGAACGCTTTGGCGGTTTGCTGCGCCTCATCGACTAAGTACGGAAACGTGATCCCCATCTCTTTGATCTTTTCAATCATCTTCGCCGGGGCGTCATCGGGATAATTGGGATGAATATTGGGATTGATGGCGATGGTACTGATTTTCAGATTCCTGGCGTAAGCGGCCAGGCGGATGACCCGCGGCCACACGGCAATAGCGTACGGACAATGATTGCAGGTAAAGACAACGAGCAAGCCCCGCTCGCCATACTGATCATCGCTGCGGTAGTCTTTCCCTGTAGGGTCTTTGAGCTCGAAGGCCGACATTTTTGTCCCCAAAGGAATCGTGATGGATTCTAATAAAACCATGTCTTTCTCCTCTTTTGATTTCAAATATCTCTGATTGCACCCATTATAATCGACGGTGTTTTCGTGTCAAGTCAATTCCAGACGCTCCCTGCGGGAACAACGGTCTCCAAAACATAATCTCACCAAAGTTGTCCGGAAAATCTGATACTGTCTTTGGCGGTTTCAAAGGCCGGGCGGTGTTTTCCGAATCCATCGGGATCAGCGGTGAACTGGATTTTATACAGTTTGTTGATGTCGTTAACCATATAAAATTCCAAATTGAGCAGAGAAGTCTTTGGCTCCTGATAGAACACCCACCAGGAGATCATGGTATCGATTTTGATTTGTCCATGATCCTTAATCTGGTTTCCGGCTTTCGCCAAGGCCTCCAGAAGAGAAGGAAATTCGTCTTCCATCCATGTGGGCTGGGACAATTTGACGGTCAAAATCGAAAGACTGGCCTCGGGAACACCCGTGACCAAATCACGTTCCGGAGTGATAAACGTGACTACCTCCGGCTTATCGGCAGACTGCAGTACTGGCCTCACACCCCTTTTCTCCTTGATTTCCTCCCATCCGGGCGGAGGGATCATGCTGTACCCATTGCCCTTATGCACATTCGATTTGAACAACCCGCCGAAGAAAATAAACTTAACGGCAAGGACACCCAAGACAAACATCATCAAGGCATTCATCAATTTTTCACTGTACATCCATTTTCCCCTAACGTTGAGCGATGATGATCGGCAACATCGATTGTTTGTTTTTAAGTATACCATATCAATTCATTGTTTAGAAAACATTGTCCCTATTGTATTCAGAAATTCACTTTGAAATCATTTACCAGACCCGGATGGACATGCTATAATTGAGACAAATGTACAAGGAATTCTATAGCCTTCGGGAAGACCCCTTCAACGTCACGGCTGATCCTGATTTTTTCTTTTCAAGTTCGCGCCATATGGAGGCCTTCTCTCACCTGTTGTACGGCATCAAACAGCGAAAAGGCATCATCGTTATCACCGGAGAAATCGGGACTGGAAAAACCATCCTGTGCCGGACGCTCCTCAACCGCCTCGATCCAAGCATCAAGACCGCCCTCATTCTCAACCCAAGCTTTTCCGCCACTCAGCTTTTGCAGATCATCATCAAAGACTTAGGCATCGAAGGAGACCTCAAGAACAAATTTGCCCTCATCAATGCCCTCAACATGTTTCTGCTAGAGGAGACAAGCCAGGGTAACAATGTCGTCATCATCATCGATGAGGCCCAAAACCTTGGGGTGAGACAACTGGAACAGATCCGCCTTCTGTCCAATCTCGAGACCGAAAAGGAAAAACTCCTTCAGATCATCCTCGTCGGACAACCTGAACTCTGCGAGAAGCTCAAACTTTCGTCCTTACGGCAATTGAATCAAAGGATCACGGTTCGCTACCATATGATGCCGCTGGACCGAAATGAACTGCGGGACTATATCGCCCACCGTTTGAAAGTCGCGGAGCAGCCGTCTTCCAACCATCAAAATAGAGTTCGATTCACAGAAAGGGCCGTTGATCTCATCTACGAGAAATCCCGCGGGACACCGCGGATGGTCAACATCCTCTGCGACCGGGCCCTTCTGGCCGGGTACATTGCCGAGACCCATACCGTCGATGAACAGATCATTCAAAGGTCCGTTGAGGAGGTTGTCTTCGCATGAGCATCATCAATGACGCCTTAAAAAAAGCCCAAACCGATCTTCATCTCAAAAAGAAAAAAACGCCTGTCACGGCAGATGACCTGGCATGGACACAACGCATTGAACAGGAAATCACAACAGCCGTCAGCCCCTGCGATTGTGCTCCAACATCGAATGGAAAAAAAACGAGGAGGGGACATTGGTATGCCCTCGTCCTCCTGGAAATCTGCAGTGTTTGTGCGATTGCGTGGACCCTTTTCATTTTGCAGCCCCAATTATTCAACGCCTCTATGCGTAAGAATGCCGCGCCCAAAAGCGGCACACCCTCGCCACAACCCACTCCCATCCCCGCACAATCCTCTCCCCACTCTTCCCTTCAAACTAAAATTCCATCCGCAAAGCGAAACTTCCCCGACAGCATTGTCCTTAGCGGCACCATGGTCGTTGACAACCAAAGAGTGGCTCTCATCAATGGCGAGATCTATGAGGTTGGAGACTACATCAACGGCAAGAAGATTGTGGATATCTCTCTGGAAAAAGTGGACTTGCTCAGCGGAGATGATGTCATTTCGTTGAGTGTCCGGCCCAAAAAAACCGGTATCTGATTCATCGACCCATATGGCATTGGATGGCCCGTCGAATCACATCCGGCGGGATATCCTCGACAACCTCCACGCGTCCAATCTTGCGGGCCAACACAAAGCGGTTGCCCCCGGCCTTGAATTTTTTGTCATATTGCATGATCCGAAGGATATCAAGAACTTGGACAGAGGGATTGATTTTCTGCGGCAGGCCGATATCGGACAAAAGCCGGCTGAGGACTACGGCATCGTCCGGACGCAACATCCCCAGTTCACGGGAAATCTCGGCGGCCACCCGCATCCCCAAGGCAACAGCCTCCCCGTGATGATAATAGCTATAACCGGCCGCGGCCTCAATGGCGTGGCCGACGGTGTGTCCGAAGTTGAGGATGGTCCGGATGCCCTTGGTCTCTTTCTCATCATCCATGACCACCCCTGCCTTGATACGGCTGCAACTTAAAACGACAGCCTCCAAGGCCTCGGATTGACCGTCTAAAATTTTCTTATAATATCCCGCGATGTAGTCAAATAACCTTGGATCACAAATGACGCCGTATTTCACCGCCTCCGCCAGGCCGTTACGGATCTGCCGTTTGTCCAGGCTCGATAAGACAGAGATATCACTATAAACAAGACGAGGCTGATAAAACGCGCCCACCAAGTTCTTGCCAAAAGGCAGATCGATGGCGACCTTGCCGCCGATGGCCGAATCGATTTGAGCCAAGAGGGTCGTCGGCACCTGGATGTACGGAACGCCTCTTTTGTAAACCGCCGCGACATATCCGGCCAGATCCCCGATCACTCCTCCGCCGAAGGCCATGATAAAAATCTGCCTCAAACGGTCATAATAGGCGATCTCTTCCATCAAGGCGAACGCCACCTTCGCGGACTTACTCCCCTCCCCCTGCGGCACCTCAAAAGTTTTGACGCTGAAACCCTTTTTCTCCAAGCCCGCCGCCAAAGCCTTGCCATGATACCGCCTGATCCTAGGATGAGTGATAATCACCGCATCCCGTCCGATGTCCAAACGTTTGAGATGCTCTCCAAGTTCCGGCAAAATATCCCTGCCGATCATGATCGGATAAGCGTTGTCTTTGAGAGAGACTTTGACGGTTTTCATGAGAATGACACTCCCAGCAGTTTTCCCATCAACTCGACGGCCGGCACAACAACTCCGTCAAACAGACCCAAATAAATCAAGATGATCACAATGAGAATGCCGTAACGTTCCAATCGGTTATAAAGTACAGCCAATCGCCTAGGCAATAACCCCGTCACAAGACGCGAGCCATCCAAGGGCGGGATGGGGATCATATTGAAAGTGGCCAATAACAAATTGATAAAGACCGCGGCCTCCATGAACTGACGGGCCAATGCGGGCATCTGTGTCTTAAGAAGTTGGCTGAACAAAATGGCCAGGACGACGTTGACCGCCGGTCCGGCCAACCCCACCCATATCATATCTCTTTTGGGGTGATGCAGCCGCGAGAAATCAACCGGCACGGGTTTGGCCCAGCCAAACATCAAAGTGCCTTTGCCCAATAGACTCAACGTCAACAATATCCCTGGGATCAAAATTGTTCCGACCGGATCAACATGCTTAAGGGGATTCAACGTCAGACGCCCGGCCAATTTGGCCGTCGGATCTCCAAACTGATAGGCGACCCAGCCATGGGCATATTCATGGAGAATCACTGATGGAAACAAGATCGTTCCCAAAACGATGATTTCTATGATCACTGTCACAATACCAGCCGTATCTTGGAAACGGTAATCACAGGACGAGGGTATGGGCCTTTTGCATCGATCACCCCTTCGATGTTCACCTTCCGATGCGCGAATTCCTCAAGGATGTCCTGAAGACCTTGCACATCATAGGCAGGCCGATCATCGATCATCAGCTCATAACCCTCTTCTTTACCGCGAGGCCTCAAATAGCCGGTCACAGAGATCCGTTCAGCAGGAATCTTTTGAGAAGAAATCGAGTTGATCTCTTCGGCCTGCGGCGATTGGGGAGCCAAAACGCTGACAGGGGGGACATCTTTCGATTTGAACGCCAAAAACTGATCAGACACCCAGCCGCAGACATTGGCCGGCGGTTCGATTTTGTACCATCCCTCCCGCTTCTCTCGGATATGCAGCCGTACACCCTTATCCAATTGACCGAGGATCGTCGCATTGACGTCGGATCTCGCGCGGACATTGACATGATCAACCGTCAGTTCTCCCTGGCGATAATCCAACAAACGAACATATTTGTCGCTGATATAGACCTCTGTCTCGGAAGGCAGCTGAATTTTATACCAGTTGTAATCGCGTCCGACAACCACAACCTCATCGGACTTTTTCAGCCGGCAAAGCCGTTCAAAATTCGCGTTCTGTCCGGCCCGAACATTGACTCCATCGGCGGTGACTTCGGCAAGAAAAGGAAAGGACTCCTGTTCTGCGACAGCGGTCAAGCAGAAGGAACAAAAACTGAGAATCAAAAGGAGGGTCTGCGGATTCTTTCTTGGGGAGAAAATGATCACCAGAGATTATTTTGCCGCTGTTTTTCCTTTATTGGCCTCAGCGGCCGGAGCGGCTGCTCCTTCTTCTTCCTTCTTCTTGGATTTGGCGGTCTTGGTCTTTAGAATTTTCGTCTTCGGCAGGCCCGTCACAGACTGTGTCTGCGCCCAAAGCCCCTTTTTCATAAGGTCTTTGATCCGCTCGATCCTTGTCATGACCGTTCTCTGCTGGGCTGTGGCCGAGTCAACTCTCAAAGAGGGATGTAACGACATCTCATAATCTCCTTACCAAACAATCGTTATACTTATTTTTCAACTTATTCAAAAACTGTTTCGCTGCGTCTTTCTGCACGAACTTCCCCACGCAGACAACCGAATGACTGCCGCTGGGAAGGACAAATATATCATACCCTTTTTCTTTCAAACGCATCGCTTCCTTACGGGCATTCTCCTCGCGCTTGAACGACGCCACCTGGATCGTGAAATTCTTACCGGCATCCTGCAGGAGAGGTAAAAACTCTGATCCTTGATCCTGCGCTTGAGACAAAGAACTGTCCGCCACAATTACGGAAGAGGGTGGCGCGATCCGAAGTGCCGGTTGCGAGTTAACGGCCTTTCGCCCCGGGACACCAACGGTGATAACATCTTTCTTCTCCTGCCCCGGGGCCGCAGCCGCCGTGATGGGGGAACCAACCGCGAGCGGTTCTTGGACACCCTTAGTCAAGGGGCCTGAACCCATGCGTTTTCCCTTTTCCACTCCGAAGGAGAAGAACAATATCAAAGACATCATACACAGAATGCATAAAACAATAATATTTTCTACCGAAAGTGTCAAGTCTTTTAACAGATAGCGCGGTTTGGCAGAAACCAATGGCCTGGCTGCGGAACCAGGAAAAAGTTCAAATTGAGCGAATTGAGGATGGATATCTTTATCGATTTGCATAGAACCTATTATAAGAATATTAACTCCCGGAACTCAAGTAATTTCTGAATTTTTTGTATTTCGCCAATTCCACGAAGGCGGTCACGACTTTGGGATCGAATTGTGTGCCGCTATTCTCTTGCAATTCCTCGATGGCCTTAGAGATCGACAGCCGCGCCTTGTAAGCACGTTCCCGCGTCATGGCTTCAAACGCATCCACGACCGCCATGATCCGCGCTCCGATGGGGATCTGCTCTTTCTTCAAGCCCGACGGGTATCCTGTGCCGTCGTAATTCTCGTGATGATAAAGGATGATGGGCAAGACGGGCTTTAGAAACTCGACCGGTTTGATGAGTGCCACGCTCTTGGCGGGATGTTCGTGAATGATCTTGAATTCCTCCGGCGTCAACTGGCTGGTCTTGGCCAGGATATTGTACGGCACATCGATCGCGCCGGCGTCACGCAGCACACTCGCATAATAAAGATCGTCAATCTCATGCGGACTCGCCTTGAGTTCCTCCGCGATGGATTTAATGATTTTGAAATAAACAGGCGTGTGGGAAGTCAGAGACGAATATCCCTGGCGCTTGAGCAATTCCCCGATGAACTTCATACTGCCTAAAATGATCCTTTGCTGTTCTTCATAGAGCTGGATATTTTTTAACGCCGTCACGG
This sequence comes from uncultured Planctomycetales bacterium, assembly GCA_964365515.1. GTDB lineage: Bacteria > Omnitrophota > Gorgyraeia > Zapsychrales > Zapsychraceae > CAYIQK01. The sequence continues at coordinate 7,061 of CAYIQK010000001.1, forward strand.
ATTGCTCGACAATGACGGAGAGCATCTCTCTGTCAAACTCGCTGAAAGGGGGTTCCTCTTTCTTACGACGGACGAAAACCGCCCCGATGTTCTCATCAGCAACGAGCGGAAGGCCGATGAGATGTTTCTCAAAGATAGCGTATCCTTTGGCAACATTTCTTTCTTTCAAGGAAATGTTGTCGAGATCCTTGCGCTTGTTGAGGAGGATATTGATCTTATTGTCGAAGATCGCCGCCAAGACGATCCGTTTCTTGTCCGGATCCAAGATGCAGATGCTCGAAGAGCTGGCCTTGATGAACTGACACAACAAACGTGTCAACCGTAACGCCAATTCCTTCACATCGTAAGTGGAATTGACCAGCCGGTAGACCATGTGAACAGCCGACAGGATCAGCTTATACTTTTTGGTAAGGGTTGAAGAGTTTTTTATGTTCATCGAGGGCAAACCTGTCCGTCATGGAAGCGATATGGTTACAGATGATCTCATATTTCTGCGCTTGCGTGTATTGGGCATTTCTGCGGTAGACCGAATAAGGCAGTTGATCGGGAGACTCCTTGTAAACCGCAAAAAGGTCGTTGATGATCCGTTTGGCCTTCTCCGTCATCCGGATCACCCGGTAATGCCGGTAAAGCCGTTCATAGAGAAGCTGCTGCAAATCATCGCGCTGAGTTTTCATCACCGGACTAAAACTGATGGGCGAAGACCCTGGATTTTTGAAATTGTAGGATTTGACTTCAGCGGAAGACCCGAAATTCAGATCCTTCAGCCTCCGGTCCGAGAACTCCAAAAGGTCTTTGATCTGCATATCAATCAGAAACTTCACCATCTGATACTTAAACATCTCCCTATTGTTTGTCGGCGCAGAACAGCCGACCTTGCGGTGGGCGCCGTTCCAGAGTTCGCTGTCTTTGAGATCCTCCTCGCAGATACAGCTGGAGGTGAGTCCGTCGTCAATGTCGTGCGATAAATACGCCAGGGAATCCGCGATATCGACGACCTGGGCCTCGAGCGTTGGCCCCTTCCCGGCATAAATTTCGGCAATGCCCGGAGTATCATAAAGGGTCTTGTGCTTCAAGATACCCACCAGGACCTCTTCGGTGAGGTTGAGCCCGTCAAAATTCGGGTATCGTTTTTCATATTTGGTGACGATCTCGAAACTGCGGACATTGTGATTGAACCCGGCGTCATTGACCTCCCTCATGATGTCGTTCAAGGCCTCTTCCCCGGCGTGACCAAAGGGCGGGTGCCCCAAATCATGCGCCAAGGCGACCGCCTCGATCAAGTCCTCGTTCAACTGAAGAGCGCGGCCGATGGTCCGGGCGATCTGGGCCACCTCGAGAGTGTGCGTCAGGCGTGTCCTATAATAGTCTCCCTCGAAGATGACGAACACCTGCGTCTTGTACTCGAGCTTTCGAAACGCCTCACTATGGACGACGCGGTCACGGTCTCGCTGATAGCACGTCCGCACCTCGTGCGGCGGCTCCTCATGGATCCGGCCGGCCGAATCCTTGCTTTTCATGGCATAGGAGGCCAAATTTTTCTCTTCGATGGATTCAACGTCTATTCGTGTACGCACGGGTCAAGACCTCATACAACGCCTTCAGAGACTGGGAGATGACTTTCGTATGCGCCGTCACAGGCATAAAGTTCACATCCCCCTTCCAGCGGGGTACCAGATGAATGTGCAAATGCCCGGGAAAGCCGGCGCCCGCCACCTTGCCTAAGTTGATGCCGATATTATAGCCTTCGGGTTTGAGCGCCCGTTCTATCAGGGATTTCGTCTCTTCCAGAAGATCGAATAACCCTTTTTTTTCCTCCCTGCTCAACTTGTCAAAATCGTCCGCATGACGGTTGGAAACAATCAGCATGTGACCATTGTTGTATGGATAAATATTCAACACGCAATACGCGTATTCCCTGCGTATCACGACGTAGTTTTTCTGATCGCTTTTCGCTTTCAAAATCCGGCAGAATACGCAATCTTTGTTTTTGCTCAGAATCTTCGTGATATACGTCACGCGCCAGGGCGCCCAGAGTTTATCCATTGCGTGGTTTCACCCGTATGATTTTCCCGCTGATTTGACCTGCCTTGACCTCCAGAATCCCGTAAGAGCGGTACGGCGCCAAGACCAGATCGCTGGGACTGCCGGGATTAAAATACAAAACATCGTCAATGACTTGATGGAAAGGTTGATGGGTATGCCCAAAGACGATGGCGTCCACCTTGTCGTTTTTGAATTCATCCCGAAGAACATCCCTGACACCCTCCGGCGCCCCTATCCCGTGAAACACGCCGATCGTGACACCCTCAACCTGAAAAACCTGGCGCCGGGGAAGGACCCGGCGCAAATCATCGCCGTCCATATTCCCGCAAACCGCCTTCAACTCCTTAACACGGCTGAAGGCATTGAGATCCTCCATCGTGCAGAAATCACCGGCGTGAATGATGAGATCCGTATGCTGAAAATCATCCCAGAGTTGTTGGGGAACCTCCAGCGAATGGGTGTCGGAGACAACGCCTATCTTCATCGGACAATATACGGTTTGTCAAAAAGGGTCAGCAAGGTATTGACCTCTTCCTCGCTCCAAATCCAAAATTTTTCCTGCAGGGCCCTCACGCGCGTGTTTGCATCGAGCTTGTTCAAGGAGATGATCAGGCGCTTCTGTGGTCTGTGTCCCGTCTTACGGGATTCCTCCAAGACGGCGTTGACGTCGGCCTCGGCGAAAGGATCGTCCTTGAAGACAATCAGCCAGATGTTGTCTGAGGTCAAGGCCCGGATGACATTCACATCACTGCCTCCCTCGCCTTTCATCTTCCAAGGAACGATCTCCCGGAAAAGCGGCAGTTTATATCTTCGGCCGTTCAAGTCAAAGGCCTCATTGTCGAAACAGGACAAAAGCTCAACAATCCTTGACGACAAATCCTTGCAGGAGGCGGCCTTGAAATTCTCAACGAGACTGTGCAACTCTTCCTGGAACTGCCGTTTTTGCTTTTCGGGATCGAGTTCGAGATCCTTCAGGCGTTCTTGAAAGATATATTTGACCCAATACTTAAAGAGTTTATCTTTGAAATAATGAAAATGGCCGTTCTTGACCACAATCCCGGCATCCATGAGACGCTTGATCTGGCTGGTCATTGGCGCCTTGCCGGCACTCAGATCATTAGAAAGCTCGTCGATTTTATGCTTTCCATTGGAGAGGGAGATGAGCACCGACGGCATGAGACGGATCCCCTTCGCGTGACAGAGTTCCTGCATGATGAGTTCAAAGTGCCGGCTGATCACTCCCCAACGATGAAAGAGGGTATTCTCCATGGCCTGGGTGAGAATGGGAATGAAAATTTCGCTTTGTTTGTGAAAGACGCTCAGATTGACCAGCTCCCGGCATATGAGATGAATATAAAGCGGATGCCCGCCGGTAAAATCAATGAGAAAATTGCGCAGGGCCGCTGTGATTTTGATGTCCTTGAGTTGGGCGCCAATGAATTCCTGACTCGTTGCCGGATCAAAAGGCTCCACCCTGACCACTTCAAAATTGCCGAACAACAACGACAATTTCTCCGACAATATCTGACGGGCTATCTGAGGATAAGAGCTCGACACCAGATAAAGGCATTTTTTCTGCGTCATGATCTTCTGCCCGAGATGCTGAAACACATCCGGGATGCCGAGATCCCCGAGGTCTTGGAATTCATCTAAAATCAGGACACAGGAGCGCCCCGTTTCATTGGTGAAAATTTCAGGGATGGCCAGTAACCCCATGAACGAAGTGACCAGTTTCCCATTGGAAAAATCTTTATATATTTTCCGTATGACCTGAACCGTGTGAGGAATGGTCTTTTGGGTGCTCTCCAAAAGAAGGTTGATATCTTCGTGAAGAGGGAGCCCTTGACTTTTGGAGTAATGAGAGAGGAGGGCCGATGTGAACCTCCGCAAAAAGAAGTTCATGTCCCTGTTTTCCAGATCGACGTAGACAACCGTGACATCTTCATCAGCCAAGTTCGCGATGAAATTGTGCAAGATGGTACTTTTCCCGACGCAACGGTTCCCGACCAAAGCGACATTCTGCCGGTAGCCGTCTTTGAGATCCAACACCCGTTTCTTCAATAACTCCAAAATGGTACCCCGGCCGAAAAAATTCTGATCGGTGGACATCACCTTCACACTTTCTTAAGGCAGATAATAAAGCGGATTGTCTTCAAACGAATTTTTCCGGATCTCAAAATGCACATGATCGATATGACCCGTGGTGGCGGCCTCGGCGATCTCCTGCCCTTGATGAACCGGATCATTGAGTTTAACAAAAAGCTTCGCGTTCCTGGCATACACCGAATAAAATTCGTCCGCGTGATCCAGAATCACGGTATAGCCATAACCGCTCAAGCGATCGGCGAAGACCACGCGCCCTCCACGGGCGGCCTTCACCGCATCCCCTGCCTGAGCCTGAATATCAATCCCCTTATTGAGCTGTGACCCATTGCGCTCGTGGAAATACCTCAAAACCTTGCCCTTGACAGGCCATACGAACTCGTTGGAGGCATCCTGTTTCCCTGAGGCAACATCCTTAACCGTCTGAGCTCCTGGGATAAACACAAGTTGAGTTTCTTCGATTTTAGCGACATTGGGAATACGGTTGGTGCGGATGACATCCCCAATGGTTGCATTGTAAGTCTTGGCGATCTGCCAGAGCGTTTCCCCTTTTTTGACTTTATGGTAAACCCCCAACCGGTCCGGCTCAGGGAGATCCGTGACAAGATAATCTTTTTTCGTCTCCAATGTTGCGCATCCCGCAGCCGACACCAGAGCCATAGTCAAAATATATCTGAAGATCAACATTCGTCCGGCACCCGAAGACACGCAATCCCCTTAAACGTTGGAGCGAGGGACGGGAATCGAACCCGCATGATCAGCTTGGGAAGCTGACATTCTACCATTGAATTACCCTCGCATATTTCAGTGACCGCACATTTCTTTTTTAAGATCACTCACCGCTTTTCTAATATCACGTGCCTTGCAGATCGCACGGCAGACGGCAAACCTATCAACCCCGATCGCTTGCAACTTCGCAATATTTTCTAACCCGATACCCCCGATCGCAAAAACAGGGATCCGGATATGTTTGACCACCCTGGCAAGCAAATCCAAATCCATCGGCTGACGCCCGGGCTTAGTCAAAGTCTTGAACACCGAACCAAAACCGATATAATCAGCGCCTTCTTCTTGAGCTTGCTGAGCCTGCCGGTATGTCTGGCAGGAGACGCCGATCAAGGCCTGCCGTCCCATCATCCGGCGCGCCAATTTGCAAGAAAAATCGTCCTGTCCCAGATGAACCCCGCAGGCCCCGCTGGCTAAGGCCAGATCGACACGATCATTGACAATGAAAGGCGCATGCCCTCTGATCAACTTCAAAATCCTTTGCGCAAATTCCAGGATCTCCCTGGAGGTGCCTGCCTTGTCCCGCAGTTGAATCATATCCACCCCCGAGCGGATTGATTCCTTAGCGATTTCAAAGAGCCGGCCGTCATCGTTCACCTGGCGGTCCAGGATCAGATAAAGCCTAACATCCCGCAATAACTTTTCCTTCCAACGCATAGATCCGGTACCGCAGTTTCTTCAAATCTTGGGCGGCCTTTTTGTTTTTCAACTTGGCAAATTCTTCCAGCACGCGGATGGACTCTTTCACTCTTTGGATATTGGCATCAAAGATATCCCTGACCTTCGTCCTCCTGAATTCAGCCCCCGTGTCTTTTTTACCGACGTCCATTTCGATGTCACGGCATTCGATCAATCGTGGAAGACCCCACGGCGACATGACCTCTGTCAGCCGGTGGCGGACATCTTTGAAAGCCCTCGTCAACTCCTTCGCATCAAGAATGAAACGGCAGACATCCTCGCAAACCCTCAATCCCTCTTTGGCCCGATTGAAATTGGCATCAATGATCCGATATATCTTTTTTTCATCTACGCAGCGCACTTCTTCAGAATCGCCTTGATCATATTGGTTGACGAGAACCCCGGAACGCATTGGACATATTCCACCCTTCCGCCGGATTGCTTGACAACATCGCTGCCGGCGATGCCCTTGTCTTTCCAGTCGGCCCCCTTGATCAGGACATCCGGTTTCAAAGTCGCGATGATCCGCTGAGGGGTTTCTTCATTGAAAATGGTCACATAATCCACACACGCCAATGCCGCCAGGACCGCCGCCCGCGCCTTCTGCGGGACAATGGGCCGCTTCGGACCCTTGATCTTCCGGACGGAAGTGTCGCTATTGAGTCCCACGACCAGAATCCTGTCATTTCTCTTGGCCTGTTCAAGATACCGCACATGACCACAATGAAGGATGTCAAAACAGCCGTTGGTAAAGGCAATCTTCTTGCCCTGTTTGCGCCACCGGTTGAGGCGGCGTTTGAGCGTCGCCCATTGAACGATTTTATTTCTGGTATCCATTCTCATCCATTTCAAACTGACAATTGATCCTCCACCAACTCACAGATCGTGTGAGCGATGCAGATATGCGACTCTTGAATCCTGGCGGTGTTCGACGAAGGAACAATCAGACTCAAATCCGTCAGTTTGGACAAAGCCCCGCCGTTGTGACCGGTCAAAGAAACCGTCTTCAAGCCCATCGCCTTGGCCTGTTTGATGCCTTCGATCACGTTTTTGGAATTCCCGCTCGTGGAAATGCCGAAGGCCAGATCCCCCCTGCGGCCTAAGCCTTCGATCTGGCGGGCAAAGACGATATCGAATCCGTAATCGTTTCCGAGGGCCGTTAAGATGGAGGTGTCCGTCGTGAGGGCGATGGCTGCGAGAGCCTTGCGTTCTTTTTTGAACCGTCCGATGAATTCGGCGGCGATGTGCTGGCTATCGGCCGCCGATCCGCCGTTGCCGAAGAACATGATCTTGCCGCCTTGCTCAAACACCTCCCGGATTTCCCGGACGACGGCGGCGATGGTGTCGAGATTCGACCTTAGGGTTTCTTCCTTGACGCGGATGGATTCGCGGAAAATTTCTTCAATCGCTTTTTTCATGAACACACTTCAAATGGATTATCCGGAAAAATCTTGAGCCAACCGGTAAAGATCTTCATCAATGGGTTTGTGCTGCCGGACCGCTTCCTCAATCTTGACGGAACGGATTTTGTTGTCTCGCAGACTGACCATTTCTCCGAATTTTTTCTCAACGACCATCTCCACCGCCTTGAACCCAAAACGCGTGCCGATGATCCTGTCAAAGGCGGTGGGTGTCCCCCCGCGCTGAATGTGCCCCAAGACACTGACGCGCGTTTCGTAGCCTGTGTTTTCTTCAATCAGATTCGCGATCAGTTCTCCAATTCTTCCGACGTGGTGATTGCGCTCCATGTCATCGCCTTCGGGAGTAACCGAATAACCGTGGATTTTCGCCCCCTCGGAGGCGACGACAATGCTGAAAGTCTTGCCCCGTTTGTGGCGCTCCTTCAAGGCATCACAGATGTCATTGATGTTCAAGGAAAACTCGGGGACACAAATGATATGAGCCCCGCCGGCGATGCCCGCCTCGAGGGCAATCCATCCCGTGTAACGGCCCATGACCTCAATGACCATGATGCGATGGTGGCTTTCGGCGGTTGTGTGAAGCCGGTCGATGCATTCGGTGGCGATATTGACGGCCGTATCAAATCCAAAGGTATAATCCGTTCCCGAGAGGGCATTATCAATAGACTTCGGAACCCCCACAATGGGGACATCATAACGTTTGTACAGATCGAATGCAATCTTGAGCGTATTTTCCCCCCCGACCGCGATCAGGGCATCCATCCCGCTTCGCTTAAAATTTTCAGCCATGACGTCCATCTGTTCGCCGTCCAAAGGCGGAATGAGACGGCTTGTCCCCAGGATGGTTCCACCCCGGGCCAGGATGCCGGAGGTCAGCCGCAGGTCCACAATCCTCATATCATTCTCAACAAGGCCCATCCATCCGTTCTTGACACCGGTGACCACATAACCCTCCAGCATCGCCTTGCGGACGACGGCTCGGATGACCGAGTTTAATCCCGGACAATCCGCTCCTCCCGTTAAAATGCCGATCTTCTGCACAATATTCTCCTCTTAAGCGCGATATCCCTGAAACGGGACGTCAGCCTCGGAGTCTTCCGCGTCTTGCTGGCGTTTGTTGGGACGTTTCTCTTTGGGACATTCAGAAATGATTTTTCCGATGTAAACACTCACATTCACAGGTTCATCCAATCCGATGATATCCTGAATCTTTCTTCTCGTCAATTCCTGCACCTTGGATGTGGCCTCGGGGATGTTGACCTCCGAACACAGCACCGACCGGATCCTCACCCGAAGTCCCCTCCCGGAAGCCCTGATGTTCACCCTGACGTCCTTGATCTCGGACAATCTCACAAGCGTGCGCCGGATCAGATCCTCCAAAGCCGCCAGAGCGACACTGACACGGCCGGACGGATTATCAAAGGCAATGATCTTCTCCCTGTGCGTATTGACCGAAAACAACTGATAAAAAATATAATTGATCAAAAGAAGCGCTCCCGTCATCCCGCCCACCGCCAACTGCAAGGTCTGATCGCGATCAATGGCGTAAAGCACAAACAAAACGTTTTGCAAGCTCACATAGTTCAAAACATACAGGATGGTGAAACACCCGACAAACAAAACAAACGTCACATAAAACAAGACTGCCATACGGGTCAAGAATCTCATTTCTCCCCCCTCTCTATGCCCTGGATACTGACATTGATATCCTTCAGATTGACATCCACGGTCTTATCCAGCATCGAACGGACCACATCCTGAATCTGCCGCGCCATATCAGGGATGTTCATCCCGTACCGGACAAAGACTTTGACGCCGATGGTGACATCATTGTTGTCATCGATATTGATTTCTATGCCGGCGGCATTGGGGCATCCCAAAAGATCCTTGAGACCGCCCCAAAAATTTTTAGGCATCAAACTCGCCCCGTCGATACTCTCAATGGCCGCAGAGACGATATCCGCGAAAACCTTCTTATGAACATGCACGGATCCCATGTTGAGCTGATTCAAGTTTCTCATTTATGAACCTCCGCATCCGTTTTCATCATTTTCTCAAGAAAATGCGTAGAGATCTCGCCGTCCAAAAACAAATGGTGATTGACGATCTCACTGTGCAGTCCAATCGTTGTCTTGATCGGACCCACGTAAAATTCCCCCAAGGCTCTGCTCATGATCTGGATGGCCTCGGGGCGGTCTTTCCCAAACGTGATCAACTTCGCCACCATCGAGTCGTAGTGAGGACCGATTTCATAGCCCTGATAGATATGGGTGTCAACACGGACCCCGAATCCTCCGGGCAGGTTCAATTCCTCGATCCTCCCGGGGCAGGGCATGAAGTTATTCTGGGGATCCTCGGCATTGATGCGGCATTCGATGGCCGCCCCCCGGATTTGGACATCCTCCTGGCTGATTTTGAGTTTCTCTCCCGCCGCGATCTTGATCTGCTCTTTGACGATATCGATCCCTGTGACCATCTCCGTCACTGGATGTTCAACCTGGATACGGGTATTCATCTCCATGAAATAAAATTTACCGTTTTTATCCAGGAGGAATTCCACCGTCCCCACCCCCCTGTAGTCAACCGTTCGCGCGGCCAAGACTGCCGTCTCTCCCATGGTCTTGCGCAATGCGCTGTCTAAAGCCGGAGACGGTGCCTCCTCCAACAGTTTCTGATGACGCCTCTGGATACTGCAATCCCGTTCCCCCAAATGGATGACGTTCCCGTATTGATCCGCGACGATCTGAAATTCGATATGGCGCGGATCCTGGATGTATTTCTCGATATAGACATCCGAATTTCCGAAATTCGCTTCCGCCTCGCTCTGCGCGACCGTAAAAGAACTCACCAGCGTGACGTCATTATGACAAACCCTCATACCCTTACCGCCGCCGCCCGCCGCCGCCTTGATGATCACCGGATACTTGATGTTTTTAGCAATCTCAATGGCCTCTTCCTTGCTTTTGATTATTCCCTTGCCGCCCGGTGTTAAAGGCACACCGATTTTACGCATGGTCTCCCGCGCCACGGCCTTATCCCCCATCGCCCGGATGGCCTGGGGAGTCGGACCGATGAAGGTGATGTTACACGACTCACAGATCTCGGCGAAATGGGCGTTTTCAGAGAGAAAACCATAGCCGGGATGAATCGCCTCCACATCCGTGATCTCGGCGGCGGAGATGATGGCGGGGATATTGAGGTAACTGTCTAAACTGGGCGGAGGGCCTATACAAACGGACTCGTCGGCAAACCGGACATGCAAAGAATCACGGTCGGCCTCCGAATAGACAGCCACCGTCTGAATATTCAATTCCCGGCAGGCTCGGATCACCCTAAGGGCGATCTCCCCGCGATTGGCGATCAAAATCTTGGAAAACATATTTCGGGATTCTTCCCTACACAGGTTCAACAGAAAACAAGGTCTGGCCGAATTCGACAGGCTGCGCGTTTTCCACGTGGATTTGGGTGATCTTTCCACGGATTTCGGATTTGATCTCATTCATCAGCTTCATCGCTTCGACGATACATACAACCTGACCCACCTCAACGACCTGACCAACCTCGACGAACGCGGGCGCCTCCGGAGAGGGGGAGAGGTAAAAGGTCCCCACCATCGGCGATTTGATTTCCTTGCGGTTGGAACCCGCCTTGGAGGATTCTTCCTCAGCCTGCCCCATAGCGTCCGGCGTCTCGAGATGATATTCAAAAGACGGCCGGCGTAAGGGTTCTACAGCTTCGGCAAATGTCTTTTTGACCTTGATCTTGGTCCCTTCCCGTTCAACCTCAATCTCCGAAAGGTCATTCTCATTCATCAGATTGATAATTTCGCGGATTTCTTTCAGGTTCATCTTTGCACCCTTTCCACATATCCGCCGGTTCTGGTGTCAATCTTGATCCGGTCGCCGATATTGATAAACAGAGGCACCTGGATGACTGTGCCGGTATCGATGGTGGCCGTTTTGGTCCCCGAACGCGTCGAATCCCCTTTGAATCCGGGTTCCGTGTGGGTGATTTCAGCGAGAATGAAGTTTGGCAACACGATTTTCAAGACCTCGTTGTGGTAACAAACGCCCACCACCTCGAGATTTTCCTGCAAGAATCTTAAGCTCTCGCCAATCACGTCCTCAGGGACAACGACCTCCTCATAGCTTTGGTGGTCCATGAAATGAAACATCTCACCGCTGCGGTAAAGGTACTGCAGCCGCTTTTCATCCAAGATGGCATCTTCCAGCTTGTCTGCAGTTCTGAAAGTCCGATCGAGTACCTGGCCGGTTTTAACATTCTTGATTTTCACGCGGACAAAGGCGCTTCCCTTGCCCGGTTTCACATGGTGGTATTCCAAAACCAGAAAAATATCGTTGTCAAAACGAAGGCCGATCCCGGATTCAATCTGATTAATGGATATCGTCACTTAAAACCTCGCATCCTTTCTTGGTTACAAGAACCATATCTTCAATACGGATACCGAATTGGCGGGGGATATACACGGCCGGCTCGACGGTGATCACCATTCCCTCCCTGAGGAGGAATGGGTTGTCTGCGCTGAGGCGGGGATTTTCATGGATTTCGAGTCCGACACCGTGTCCGAGGGCATGCCCAAAGTATTGAGCTAACTTATGTTCTGCTAAATAGTTACGTGCCGCCCGATCGATTTGTGAGATAGGAACTCCGGGCGCGATCTGCTCGATGGCTTTCCGCTGAGCGGCGGCCACAACAGCGTCTGTTTCCCTAACGAGCGGTGGTATTCTACCTAAAAAGAACATACGTGTCAAGTCGGACTTATAGCCATTTTGGTCAATTCCCACGTCGACCAAGACCACATCATCCCGACGGATCTTGCGTTGCGTGACCTTGGCGTGCGGGTAGCAGGCATTCGTGCCGCCGGCCACAATCGGATCGAAGGAAAACTTGACACCCCTCATCCTGATGAATTCCTCCAGACGCATCAAAATCTCATTTTCAGATAACCCAGGTTTAAGAATTCTTTTTAGAAAGGCGTGCATCTGCTTGTGAACGGCCAGGGCCTGACGGATTTTCTTAACTTCTTGAGGTTCTTTGAGTTCTCGCAAACGCTCGACAAGCTGATCCGTTCTGACTAAGTTCAAAGACGGCGGGCTTTTTTTCTTCAATGATTCAAACTGAAAGAGGCTCAGATGACGCGCATCAATGCCGACTCTCCTGACCCCCAAGCGGCGGGTGATCTGCGCAAAGGCCTCATCAATCGACTTTTGGTATTGAATGACAGTGACTCCCTTGAGCCCTTTCTTGGCCTCAAGAACATAACGAAAATCCGTGAGATAAAACACCTCGTGAGGACACACCAAAAGCCAAGACTCCGAGGCCGGAAAAGTGGTGAGATACGAGATATTGATGTCCTTGGTGACTAAAAACGCATCGATCCCGCTAGGGGCAAAGGAAAATCTGAGTTTTTTGACTCTTGGATTCACAGTGGAAAAGTTATTTTTTGATAAGATCAATGATCGCGCGCAGTCCGAGGATATAACTGTTGGTCTTGAACCCGCTGATCTGGCCTTGGCAGACCGGGGCGATCAGGGATGTGCGGCGAAAGTCTTCCCTGGCATAGATGTTGGAGAGATGCACCTCAACCGCAGGGATGTCCACGGCGGCAATGGCGTCGCGGATGGCGACGCTCGTATGCGTGTAAGCGGCGGGGTTGATGAGGATGGCCAGAAACCCATCCTTTTGGGCCCTGCCAATGGTGTCGACAATCTCCCCCTCATGATTGGACTGCAGGATATTCAGCTGAACCCCTTCGGTTTTGGCCAACCTTTGCAGTGCGTTGTTGATCTCTTCAAGGGTGGTTTGTCCGTAAATGTCTTTCTCGCGTTGTCCCAGAAGGTTCAAATTTGGGCCGTGAATGACTAAAATTTTATTCAATTTGCCTCCATTGTTTTATCACTATTTACCCATCTGTGCTTCCTCCACCAGCATAATGGGGATGCCGTCTTTGACCGGATACCAGCGGCCGCATTGGGTGCAAACGATTTTTTCGCCCTCTTGCCGCACACTCCCGCGGCAGGCGGGACAGGCTAAAATCTCCAACAGCTCTTGATCAATCATGCGATTCCCTCTTTCTGGACCAGATCCACATATCGCATCTGCAATTCATAGGCCGCCGTATTAAGCACGTCGCTTTCCTTCTTGGTCAAATTCCCCTTTGTTTTTTCCTGAAGCAAGATCAATGTATCAATGACAAACTTGGCCTGCTCCAAATTTTTTTCGCTGGCGTTCGTGGCGGGATTGGGAATTTCCCCTAAAAAAACCATCGCCTGATACCCCAGAGTTGTGATGTAGTTGAGAAAATCAGCCTCCCGGCCGCCGTGAGACTGATCGTCTTCGGCGCCAGGAGAAGATGCCGCGCCCTGTTCTTTGTCTGGACGAGCCTGACCGAAGGGTTTCTTCGCTTCTCCCTCATTCATCAGGATCTCAAGCCGATCCTTCTCCTGGGCGGCGCTTTCTTTCCACGATTCATCAACCGATTTTTCTCGTTCCATATTTGGTGTCCTTTAAGGTTACAAAGTTACCGTCAGAATATCACTCCTAAGCCCTGCTGTCAATTCTTCGAACTCTCCTCTCCCACCTCAAAAGAAATGATGACATTGAAAGTCAACTCCGGATAATCCAGTTCATGAGGAAATGAAGGAAACGGCGCGGAATTTTCGATGCTGCGCACCCCGATCTCCTGCAAATACCTGTTCGCGGAAGTCCGGCTGGCAATGACTTTCACATTCCGCAGGACTCCGCTGGATGCCAGCACAAAGGTCAGATACACCTCACCCGACGTAAAATCGGGGTGATCGACATAAGAATAAGCCGTCTGTTTGATCCTCTGGCGAATGTCTTCGTTATAATCCAAATACCTCGGGTTTGTGATCTTCTCCGATTCCAAAAGCGGGATGACAACCCTGCGGTCTAAATCCAATGTCTGAATTGTGGGGATCTTCTTTTTATCCAAATCCAACCTCTGCGTCAATTTGGAGATATCCTTGATGTCATTGGCGATGGAAGAAGAACCCTCGGATGTCTTGGAAAAAACCTTGATATCCTGCGCCGGCAATTTCTGTTTCATGACCCGCACATCCCTGAATGAGGCATCTTTTCTCGGAGCCGGCTCTTTCTTTACGGTCTGATAAGTCACCTCGATGGGCTTCAACGGTTTTGGAAATATCTTAACGCCTGCCGTGGCAACAGAAAAATAGAGAATGGTCAGAAGATGAATCGCAAACGAGGCCGTCAGGCCGCAATAAAAAAGTTTATTTTCCATGATCCTTTGAGGAACACAACTCTTTGGTAAAATAAGCAAGAAACCGAACGGTGTCTTTCAGGGGGTTGATCTTGCTTTCTTCATCCTGATAAATCGTTTTGATGGGGACGGAATAAATCCGGCATCCTCGCTTGGCCGCCTTCATGAGCATCTCGGTTTCGATCTCAAAGTCATCGCAATTCAAAGAGATGTTTCTCAAGACCCCGGTGTCGATATACCGGTATCCGCACTGGGTATCCGGAATCCTCTGTCCGCAGGCAAGGGAAATGATCGCAGACATCAAGCGGTTGGTCAGATACCGGATCCAAGGCATCCCGTCCGGTTTGGCCATCCGGTTGCCCACAATCACGCCGGGACGCTCCCGCTCGACCAGCCGGATGAACTGTTCTAAGTCCGCGGCGTCGTGCTGGCCGTCGCCGTCCATTGTGACAACGCCGTCATATCCGCGCTCGACGATGTGCCGGAACCCGTCGCGCAGGGACTGCCCCTTGCCCTTTTTGGTATCATGCCGGAGGACTGTCGCGCCCTTTTGGCTGGCAATCGCGCCGGAATCATCCGTCGACCCGTCATCGACCACAACAACATCCAGATTCCGCTTGCGCAGGGATTCAACCACAGACCCGATCGCCTGGGATTCGTTGAGAACGGGAATCAGGACGCAAATCTTAGTCATAAACTATTCTTTCTTGGATTCGGGGGATACGGCAAAATCCCGAAACAATAGCCACTGGGTGGGATACCGGCGGATTTGCGCTTCAATCACGGCCAGATACCGGCGCATGATCTCCCGCACAGCCTCCTCTTCGGGAATCCCTTCCTCTTCTGCCGGTGGAAACATCGGTTCGAGAATGGAAAGCCGGAACGTATCATCCGGATCGCGGATCAGAAACGTCGGCAGAATCGGCGCCCCGGTCTTTTGGGAAAACATGGCGGCCCCTTTTGGGATGAGCGCCTTGACCCCAAAAAAATCCATCAATTCGCCGCCCTTGACCGTAAAATCGCGGTCGGCAACTATGGCGATGATCTTATTGCCCTTGAGATGTTCCATGCATTTACGGATGGCGTTGTGAGTAGGGACAACCGTGATCCCCTTAAACTCCCTCTGGTGATTGAACAAATCATTGACGGGCCGCTCCTTGTGCGGCAAGGCGACGGCCATGATCGGATACCCCAGCACACTCAACAGAACAGCTCCCAGTTCCCAGTTGCCGATATGGGCCGTGACGACAATGCCCCCCTTGCCCGCCTTGAGCGCCTGCTGGACACTTCCACTGTTTTCGATTTTGATTTTGCGCGCGATAAAATCCTTGTCGATCATCTGCTCCATGCGCAGGAATTCCACCAAATATTTCCCGAAATTCCGGAACACCTCGCGGGTCATGCCCTGAACATTTTCCACACCCGGCATAATTTTCTTCAAATTCCTGCACACAGCCCTCCGGTCCCGAAATGAAAAAAGGTAATGCAAATCCGACAGGATGATGCCCAGCTGATACGAAGTCTGAAGCGACAGGCGGTTGACGAGGCAATGGGCGAACTTATACATGCAATATTTAAACATGACCGCTTAGGGCTTCACCGCAGTTTGTTGCCGCGGGGCACGCCGATCCTTCCGGCATACTTAAGATCAGTCGGGCGATATCGAGCGCCGCTTGAGGCTTGGCATTCTCCAAGGCGGCCTTTCGCATGGCCGCCAGCCGCTCGGGGGATTTGAGCAGGATCTCCACTTCTTCGCCGATGTCGTTGGTGTCATCGATGCGGACTCCTACCCCTTTTTTAAGAAGAAAATCCGTATTGCGCATTTCTTGACCCGGGATAGGATTGATAATGATCATCGGCAGACCCTTGGCCAAGGATTCCGCCGTTGTCATGCCGCCGGGTTTGGTGATGATCAGATCGGCCACTTCCATCAATTCCTCGACATTCGTGACGAATTCAAAAATCAATATCGTCTTATCGGTCTTACGGGCATACCGGCGCAGACTGTTGACGATCTTTGTGTTAACACCGGCGAGGACAATGATCTGAAGCTGCATATTCACCTTGCCCAGCGATTTGACGATTTTCTTGATCGGGCCTAACCCCTGCCCGCCCCCCATCACAAGGATGGCCGGCACCTGCGGATTCAGCCCCAGCTTTTGTGCGATTGTTGCGCGCTCCAACGGCACGCCGAATCTCGGACGAAGAGGAATACCGTAAACCTTGATGATATCGGCACGGACGCCCTTCGCCACAAGACGATCTTTCACCTCCGCGGACGGAACGACATAATAGTCCACCCCCTCGTTCAGCCAGTAGGAATGGGGCGCGAAATCCGTCAAGACCCCGATAATCTTAGTATTCAAATGGTGCACTATTTTGTAATCCGCCACCATCCCGCAGGGAAACGCCTGGGTGCAAACAATCACATCTGGCCGGTAGCTTTTGATCAAGTTGGCAATCTTCGCATGGCTTGTCTTGTGCAAAAATTTTTTGATGGGTTCGGATTGCTTGAATATCTGTGGATTGTCATAAAGGTAGTCCCAGACCTTCGGCGTCCTTTTGATGACGCTCATGTAGGCCTTATTGATTATCTTCTCAAGGATGGGATAAGTGTAGCCGAAGCCGTTGATCGCCGGGGCCTCGATGTCCGGGTCGATCTGATGCAGGGCCTGCTGGATCGCGAGGGTCGCCTGCCGGTGGCCGGAGACCTTCGTGATGTACATCAACAGAACGCGTCTTTTGTTCTGTGTGAGAGGTTCAGGCTCAATCGCCCCGAGGGCCTCGCCGATTCTCGCTTCCTGGCCGTCCTTGACTAAAATCTCCCGCAAAATTCCGCAGGCGCCAGCCGGGATATTGAACGAGGCCTTATCGGTCACGACCTCAACAACGTCATCATCCTCTTCCACTTGGTCGCCTTCCTTGCGATGCCAGCAGGCCACGGTGGCCTTTTCGATTCCCTCGCCTAAGTCGGGCAGTGTGACAAAACTCATACAATCCTTATTGGTAACCATTCACTATTCACCAACTCACAGCAACCCAAATTCCCTGCTAAAACATTCAATCAGCCGTTCCTTGACATCCCTCATATCCACTTCTTCACCTTTGACACGGACCATCGAGGTCATCCGGACATCCAGCCCACAGGGTTTGATCCATTCAAACAATTTCAAATCCGTATGGACGTTGATTGCCAGACCGTGAAATGTCACCCACTTCTTGACCCCCACGCCGAGGGAGGCGATCTTCTCCCCGGCGACCCACACCCCGGTCAGACTAGAAATTCTATTAGCCACTATACCAAAACTCCTCAATAAATCAATGGCAACTTGTTCTAACTTCTGTATATAAAGCCGTAAATCACGACTGCTCTGCGCCAGGTTCAAGATTGGGTAAACCACCAACTGCCCCGGGGCATGGAGCGTCACATCCCCCCCCCGATCAATGGGGACAACGCGGATGCCCGATCGCTCAATCGCCTCGCGGTCTAAAATGTTCGCCTCTTGGGCTAACCGGCCCAGAGTGATCACAGCCGGGTGCTCACACAAAAGAATCGTCTGCGCCCCGCCCGCCAGCACCCGCATCACAGACTCTTTCTGAATCCGGTACGCCGCGTCGTAGTCAATCAGGCCTAAGTCTTGGACTTCATAGATATTTTGCATAATACAAAACCCCGTTCCGTGATCTTGACGAAAACGAAACGAGGTTCCATGGTTCGAATCAGAGCGGATACCAACGGCCGTTCATTTGAAATTATAGACTTCTGCCTCCCACCGGGATTTGAGCGCGGGGTTATCGATCCAGGATAAAACATATTTCGTATATTCCTCACCCGTAACGCCTGTATCGCGTCCGGTGATCGTTATTTTTTTCTCGAACTGGCCGCAGACCTCTAAAGCCATTTCTACCTTTGCGGCTTTTTCAGGATAGCCGATATGCCGCAAAAGCATCGCGCTCGCCCGGATCATGGAACAAGGATCCGCGTATTGCGCGCGGCCTTCCTTGACCATCCGCGGCGCACTGCCGTGGATGGCCTCAAACATCGACCATCGATCTCCAATATTGGCGCTTCCAGCGGTGCCGACACCCCCCTGCAACTGGGCCGCCTCGTCGGTCAAGATGTCACCGTAAAGATTGGGCATCACCATCACCTTGAAATCCTTGCGACGCGCAGGGTCAATGAGTTTGGCCGTCATGATGTCAATATACCATTCGTCACACTGGATCGCGGGATATTCCTTCGCGATGCGCTTGGCCGCGCGCGAAAACCGGCCGTCGGTTGTCTTGATCACGTTCGATTTGGTGATGACCGTTACGCGGTCGATGTGATTCTTCTTGGCGTATTCAAACGCCATGCGGATGATGCGCTCAGACCCTTGTTCGGTCGCCACCGTAAAATCAACGCTCAAATCTTTGGAGACATCAAAACCCTTCGATCCCAAGACATAGGCCCCTTCGGTATTTTCGCGGAAGAAACACCAGTCAACGCCCTCGCGGGGGATCTTGACAGGACGCACATTGGCGAACAAGTCCAGCGCCCGGCGCATCGCCACATTCGCGCTTTCGATATTTGGCCACGGATCGCCCGCCTGTGGAGTTGTGGTCGGCCCTTTGAGAATCACGTGGCACGACTTGATCGCACTCAACACATCATCGGGGATGGCCTGATTGTGTTTGACGCGGTTTTCGATCGTGAGGCCGGCAATATCCTTAAATGTGATCTTGCCCTTGGCAGTCTCGTCCTTCAAAACATACTCCAAGACATGTTGGGCGTGTTTGGATATGATCTCTCCGATGCCGTCGCCGGGACAGACTCCGATTGTGATCGGACGTAACGAGGCGTAGTCCACCCTTTCAACCCCTTTTTTCATCGCTTCGACGCGCTTGAGTTGTTCCTCAAGGACGGCGCCGAATTTTTGTTGAGCGGCTTCAATCAATTCCTTGGACATCTTGAGAAACCTCTTTCATCTTTTCTTTCCCTTCATATTCAGCAGCTGTCTGAATTCCTCGACATTTTTCACCTGCGTGACCGCATCCTCATAAGTGATGATCCCCTGCTCAAACAAATTCCTCAATGAAGAATCCATTGTGTACATCCCGTACTGCATGCCGGTCTGGATGGAAGTGGGGATCTGTTCAATAGCCTTTTCCCTGATGAGATTTCGCACTGCCGGAGTGGCGACCAACACTTCCGTCACTAAAACACGTCCATCCCCTTCGGCCCGAGGGAGCAGTCTCTGGCACACAATCCCCTGAAGGCAGGCGGAGAGCTGAAGCCGCACCTGCTGCTGCTGATGGGCAGGAAAAACGTCGATGATACGCTCAATGGTCTGGGCGGCGTCGGGGGTGTGCAATGTGGCCAAAACGAGATGTCCAGTTTCAGCTGCAGTCAAAACGGTAGCGATCGTTTCTAAGTCCCGCATCTCTCCCACCACAATGACATCCGGATCCTGGCGCAGACAGCGTTTCAGGGCCTCGGCGAAAGAATGGGTGTCGCTGTAGACCTCCCGCTGTTTGATCACGGCTTTTTTATTCCGATGCACATACTCAATGGGGTCTTCAATGCAGATGATCATGCAGGATTGCTCTTTGTTGATCAGATCAATCATCGCGGCTAGCGTCGTCGTTTTGCCAGAGCCCGTCGGCCCTGTCACCAAAACCAAACCGTCGGGTCTGCGCGCCAAATCAATGAAGATCGGCGGCAGTCCCAAATCATCGATCGACGGCACGATGAGAGGAATGCGGCGGAAGGCCGCCTCAACGGATCCCCTTTGGATATGGACATTGACGCGGAACCGCTCCATCCCTTCTAAGGCGAGAGAAAAGTCGAGCTCCCTGTCCCGCTCAAATTTTTCTTTTTGGTCATCCGAAAGGATACCGTAAATGGCTTTCTTCAATTCTTCTTTGGTGAAAGGCTTGTACTCCGTGAAAATGAGTCTTCCGTCGATCCGAAGGACAGGCGGGGCACTCTCGGTTAAGTGCAGGTCGGATGCATTGTTTTTGATGCACAATTTGAGAAGTTCCTTAAGATCCAATTTTCCCTCCTGTTTTTTTCATCCACTCGCCGATGCGCTTGACCCCTTCGCGGATCCTCTCTGCGGAGGTCGCGAAACTCAGACGCAGGAATCCCGGTGCCCCGAAGCTGTCGCCGGGGATAACCGCGACCTTGACTTCATCCAAGATCCGTTGAGCCATCTCGGCGGATGGCATGCCAAAGTGCGAGAAATCACAAAACAGATAAAAAGCCCCTTGCGGCTTGAGGTAACTGACGCCGGGGATTGCATCCAACGAAGAGATCATGATATCCCGGCGTTTCTTGAATTCATCCCGCATCGCCAAAATTGTCTGCTCCGGTTCCCGAAGGGCCTGCAACGCGGCCGCCTGGCTGATGGATGCCGGATTCGAAGTCGTGTGATCCTGGAAGTTTTTCACGTAATCCATAATCTCTTGCGGCCCTGCGGCATAGCCGATCCGCCAGCCCGTCATCGAATACGCCTTGGAGACACCATTGACCGTGATCGTCAAATTCCATATGTCTTGACCGAGGGACGCGATCGAAGTGTATGGATCCGCATCATAAGTCAACTTTTCATAAATTTCATCGCTAAGGACAAAAACATGATGACGAACACAAATTTCGGCAATGGCCTGTAATTCTTCCCTGGAATAGATCATCCCCGTCGGATTGGAGGGCGAGTTTAAAATCAACAATTTTGTTTTTGGCGTGATAGATTGGGAAAGCCCAGAGGCGGTGACCTTGAAATCGGTCTTGGCGCTCGTTGGGATGAATTTCGAGGCGGCACCCGTGATCTTGACCATCTCGGGGTAGCTGACCCAGTAAGGAGAGGGAATGAGCACCTCGTCCCCTTCATCGGTCAAGACCTGGATCACATTGAAGATCGAATGCTTGGCGCCGCAGGAGGCGACAATCTGGGAAGGTTGGTAATCGAGGTCGTTATCTTTTTTAAACTTGGCGGCGATGGCCTTGCGCAGTTCAACGGTTCCCGTGCTCGGCGTATATTTGGTGAATCCGTTTTCAATGGCCTTGATCGCGGAGGCTTTGATCGAATCCGGGGTATCGAAATCCGGCTCGCCGGCCGCGAAATTGACAACATCTTGGCCCTGGGCCGCGAGCTCCTTGGCCCTCGCCGTGATCGCAAGGGTTGTCGAACCGACGATGTCTTTGATCCGGCTGTTGATCTTGATCGACAACGTCTCCAAGATTCCCTTCTCTTTCTACGCCACAATCATTCAGCAGAGGATATCACTTCTCGGATGATCTTTGATTGAACATCCTGCGGATACCGCCGAGCATTCCCTTTTTTCCTTGATCCTTGTGATGATCTGTCGCGTCCTTAGGAAGCTGGTGCCTGATCGCGTCCTTACCTGGAATCATCTCCTTGGCAGGAATGACTTCCGCTTTTTCCTTCTTGACCGCCGCGCTCGATTTGGGTTTGGCTATGATCACTTCTTCTTTCTCGGTGAGCTCCAAAAAAACCAGATGGGCGTTGTCCCCTCTTCGTGTCCCCAGGTGGATAATCCGGGTATATCCGCCGACCCGATTTTTGAAACGCACAGAGGTTTTGGCAAACAGATCCCTCACCAACCCGTGGTCACACAAAATCGCAAACGCCCGGCGTTTATCCGACAGGCTCCCTTTTTTACCCAATGTGATAAGTTTGTCCACCAGCTTACGGGCTTCCTTGGCCTTGGCCTCGGTGGTGCAGATCCGTTGTTTGATCAGCGTTGCCTTGGCGAGATCCCTGAGGGTAGCCTTGCGCAAACTCGAATTCCGGCTCAATTTGTTTCCTGCAATCCCGTGTCGCATGTTATTCCTTTTTTCTCAATTTTTTCGTTTCGACCTTCATCCCTAAACTCAACCCCATGACCTTCAAAAGATCATTGATCTCCGTCAGAGATTTCTTCCCGAAGTTGCGGAAGGTCAAAAGCTCCGATTCAGTCTTTTTGACTAATTCAGCGATCGTCTTGATATTCGCGTCCTTCAGGCAGTTGGCGCTTCGCACCGACAATTCCAGTTCGGAGATCGGCAGACGCAGTTTCTCATAAAGAGCCTGCTCTTCGGCGGAAATCTCTTCCTCTTCCTCCTCTTCCTCGGGAAGCTGTCCATAACTGACAAACACATCCAGGTGTCTTTGAAGGATATTCGCGCCGTAAAGGAGCGCTTCCTTGGGATTGATCCCGCCGTTGGTCCAGATCTCCAGGACGAGGCGGTCATAATCCGTACGCTGGCCGACACGCGTATTTTCGACATTGAAGTTCACGCGGACAATCGGCGTGAAAATGGAATCGATGGCGATGGTATCAACGACCTCTTTCTTGTTTTGGTCGGACGGCACATACCCCCGGCCGCGCGCGATCTCCATTTCCACATAAAAACGCGTGTCCCGCGTCAGCGTGGCGATGTGAAGATCAGGGTTGAGAACTTCAATCGTCTCATCGCAGATGATATCCACGGCCTTCACTTCACCTTTTTTCTCCGCTTTGATGTAAACGGTTTTGGGAACTTTGGAATAAGACTTCAAAATCAATTTCTTAATGTTTAAGATGATCTCGGTGACGGACTCCAAAACCCCAGGGATGGTTGAAAATTCATGACGGACACCTTCCACCTTGACTGAGGTGACGGCACTTCCCTCGATGGAAGACAACAAAATCCGCCGCAGAGAATTCCCCAACGTCACACCGTAACCCTTTTCAAATGGTTCCGCGAGAAATTTCCCGTATGTGTCCGTACAACTTGATTCATCGCAATCGAGCCGTTTAGGCATCTGAAAATCTCGCCACTTAACTCCCATGTTTCCCTCCTTGAATGAAACCTGCCATTTCTGGGCGGCATTTCACTTCGACTATTGCTCCGATGACACCGTCACTTTTACCGCGAATAAAGCTCGACGATCAGCTGTTCATTGACGGGAAACGTGATGTCTTCCCGCTCAGGCATCCTCTTGACCTTGGCCTTGTAATGGCTGTGGTCCGCTTCCAGCCAGCCGGGGACAGCCCTGTCTTTGGAATACTGGATGTTCTCGTCAATGTTTTTCCTGCCCTTCTTCTTGAACTGTATGCAGATTTCGTCATTCGTTTTGACCAGAAACGACGGGATGCTCACCCTGCGGTCATTGACAAAGACATATCCATGATTCACAATCTGCCTAGCCTCCCGACGGGAGGTCGCAAATCCGATCTGATAGATCGCATTGTCCAATCGGCGTTCCAAAAATTGAAGAAGGGCCGTGCCGGTCACACCCTTCCTGCGAGAAGCCTCATTGAAGTAATTTCTAAACTGTTTTTCAAGAATACCATAAATCCTTTTGACTTTTTGCTTCTCGCGCATCTGCAATCCGTAGTTGGAGAGCTTCGTACGCCGCGCGTTTCCATGCTGTCCGGGAGCATAGGCCCGGCGTTCGACAGCACAGCGGTAGGTGGTGCATCTGGCCCCTTTGAGGAAAAGTTTTTCACCTTCCCGCCGGCACAACCGGCAACTTGACCCAACGTATTTTCCCATAGACCGTATCCTTCCTAAGAATCCCCAGAATGGAAATGAAATCCCGTTAAACCCGCCGTTGCTTCCTCGCCCGGCAGCCGTTGTGAGGCAAAGGAGTGACATCTTTGATCGATGTCACCGCCAAACCATTGGCCTGCAAAGCCCGGATGGCCGACTCCCGGCCGGAACCCGGCCCATTGACCAACACCTCGACGGTTCTTAACCCCAGGTCTTTGGCTCTGCGGGCCGCATCCGTCGCCGCCACCTGAGCCGCAAAAGGCGTCGATTTTTTCGAACCGCTAAAACCGACAACCCCCGGAGTTGACCAGACCAAGACATTGCCCTGATGATCGGTGATTGTAACAACCGTATTATTGAATGTGGCCTTGATATGGGCGATTCCCGATGTGATGCCCTTCAAATTCTTTTTCTTGGCCTTTTCTTTCTGCCGTGTGGTTGGGGTGGCGGCTTTCACCGGTTCTTTATTGACCATAGATCATATTCTCCTTAAACCCTCACTCCGTTTTACGGCCGCCGCCAACGAGAGATTTTCTCCCTTTTCGCGTGCGGGCGTTGGTCTTGGTTCTTTGTCCGCGCACGGGCAAACCCTTGCGATGACGAAATCCCCTATAACTGCTGATATCCGTAAGCCTCTTGATGTTCTGTCCTATTTCACGCCGGAGATCTCCTTCGACAATATAATTGGTCTGGATGATCGAGGTGAGCCTGGCGATCTCCTCATCCGTAAGATCTTTGGCCCGCCGATTGCAGTCAATATTCGCCCGCTTCAAGACCTCCCGCGCCCGTGTCAGCCCAATGCCGTAGATATACGGCAGGGAAGCTTCGATCCTTTTCTCTTTTGGAACATCAACCCCCAAAATTCTTGGCATAGTTTTACCCTTGTCTTTGTTTGTGTTTCGCGTTGGAACAAATGACCCGCACGATTCCCCTGCGGCGGACAATCTTGCAATGACTGCAAATTCTCTTAACCGATGATTTTACTTTCATTTCATTTGCACCTGAATGTTATTCTTCCCCGTGTCAAATCGTAGGGGGAAAGTTCCAGTTTGACCGTATCCCCCGGCAGGATACGGATAAAATTCTTTCTGATCTTCCCTGAGATATGAGCCAAAACCTTGTGGCCGTTCTCCAGTTCAACACGAAACATCGCATTGGGCAACGCCTCTTTCACGACTCCGTCGACTTCAATGAGTTCTTCTTTAGCCATATTCCTCTGTCAGAATCTCTGGACCACCGACGGCGATAGCGATGGTATGCTCAAAATGGGCTGATGGCTTCCCGTCCGCGGTCCGCACCGTCCATCCATCACTCGAAATTTTCGTCTGCCACGTCCCCAGGTTGACCATGGGTTCGATGGCGAAAACCATTCCTTCCTTCAGAAGAGGCCCCGTATGCGGCGGACCGAAGTTCGGGATCTCAGGATCCTCGTGAAGATTCTTACCGATCCCGTGCCCGACAAAATCCCTCACAACCGAGAGATCATGAGATTCCACGAATTCCTGAATGGCATGCGAAATATCCGAGACGTGATTGTTCACCCGTGCCTCTTTGATTCCCTCATACAACGATTGATACGTCACCTCCAACAGATGCCGCAATGCCTTGCCGACCTCACCCATGCCGACCGTCACCGCCGTATCGGAGTAATAATCCCGGTAGATAATTCCGACATCAATGCTGACGATATCACCGTCACACAGCAGTCTCGAACCCGGAATCCCGTGGACGACCTCATCGTTAACGGAGACGCACACACATCCCGGGAATCCACGGTATCCTTTGAAGGCGGGTACAACGCCCTTGCGTTTCATGAGATCTTCCGCCTTCCCATCGATCTCTTGAGTCGTGATGCCGGATTTTAAAGAACGCTTCAAATCTTGGATGATCTCAGATAAAATCTTCCCAGCATCCCGAAGGATCTGCAGCTCTTGGGAGGTCTTAATGCTGATAGAGCTTGTTGTCTTCATCAAACATCCGCATCAAAATTTCCTGGACCTCTCGCGAATCCTTATCAGCATCCACCTTCTTCAATTTGGCCTGCCGCTTATAGTGAGCAACAATCGGTGTCATGTTTTTGAGATACACATCCATACGCGTCTTGATCGTCTCTTCGTTGTCATCTGCCCGCTGATAGAGCGTCCCTCCGCAAGCATCACAGATACCTGCCTTCTTCGGCAGTTTGTTGCGCATATGAAAAAGAGCCCCGCAGCTACGACACACCCGCCGGCCCGTCAGACGCTGGATAATGACAGGCAACGTTGATTCCAAATAAAGCGCGTAATCCAATGGCTTTCCAATGTGATTCAAAATACGGTCGAGATCTTCGGCCTGTTTCCTCGTCCTTGGAAACCCATCCAGCATATACCCTTGGTCACTCGGAAAGTCGTCGCTCAGTTTCTGTTCAATCAGCTTGGTGACCACCTCATCAGGAACAAGTTCGCCGTTGTCGATGTATTTTTGGGCTTGCTTGCCGAGTTTTGTATTGTTCTTTATTTCTTCCCGGAGGATATCCCCTGTCGAAATATGGACAACCCCCAAGCTTGCCTTCAATAGAGCCGCCAACGTCCCTTTACCGGCACCGGGAGGTCCCAACAAAACCAGCCTCATCGCCGCCCCCTGATCTGACCGGATCGCATAAAACCGTCGTAATGGCGCGTCAGAAGATGTGATTCAATCTGCTTCATCGTATCGAGCATAACCCCGACGGTGATAAGAACTCCGGTTCCCCCAAAAAAAGAGGCGACCAAATACGGCACCTTGAACGAAGCCATGATGGCATCAGGCATAATCGCAATCGCGCAAATGAAAAACGCTCCCGCCAAGGTGATGCGCGTGATCACAAAATCAAGATAATCCGAGGTCTGCGTGCCGGGCCTCACGCCGGGAATGAACCCACCATGTTTTTTCATGTTCTCGGCAACATCCACAGGATTGAAAACAATAGCCGTATAAAAATAGCAAAAAAAGACGATCAGCAATCCATAAATCGTATAATACCAAAGGTTACCCCTCGAAAAAATGCCAGCCAAGGATTGAAATCCGGGGTGAGGGATGAAACTCGCCAGCGTGGCCGGAAACAAAATGAGCGACTGCGCAAAAATGATGGCGATGACACCGGAGGTGTCCACTTTCAACGGGATGTAGGTATTCTGCCCGCCATAAACCCTTCGCCCAACGATGCGCCGTGCGTACTGGACGGGGATCTTCCTCTGGGCCTGGGTGATCAGGGTGATGGAAACAATTACAAAGATCAAAAACCCAACCATGATGAGTAACATCAACGGCTGCAATTGGCCGGCCTGGCCTGCCTGCGGCGACATCAGGCGCACCAACATCTGGATGGCCGCCGGGGCCGAAGAAATGATGCCCGAAGTAATGATGAGCGAAATGCCGTTACCGATTCCTCTTTCCTGGATCTGTTCCCCCAGCCACATCAGAAGCAGTGTCCCGCTTGATAATGTGAGTACCGTCAACAAGCGGAATCCCCAGCCGGGGTTATTGACTACCTGCAAACCCTGAAACACACTGCCGGATTTGTCTTCAAGCCAAAGAGCGATAAAAAACGACTGAACAAGCGATAAAATCAGAGTGCCATAACGCGTGTATTGATTGATCTTGTGGTATCCCGCCTGCCCTTCCTTGGCCAACCGTTCCAAAGCCGGGATGACGGCCGTCAAAAGCTGCATGATGATCGAACTCGAGATGTAGGGCATAATCCCCAAGGCAAAAACAGTCGCCTTCTCAAGCGCCCCGCCGGAAAACATATTCATGATCCCGAATATGCTTCCGCTACCCGTCGAACTGATGCGCCGGAAGAATTCGGCTAAAACGGCCCCATTGATCCCGGGAATAGGGAGATAACATCCGATCCGATACGCCGCAATGATCGCTAAAGTGAAAACGATCTTCTTTTTAAGATCCGGTATTTTGAAACAATTGACAAAGGAAGCCAGCATGTCAATGCGGTCTTATCTTTGCTGTCTCGGTCTCTGACGAGGGGTCTTGCCTCTTACGGGAATTCTCCTTCGGGATTTCGATCCTCCCACCCGCTTGGATAATCTTCTCTTGCGCCGCCTTAGAAACACTTCCCTCACCGATAACTAGAGATTTTGTGATTTCCCCGTCTCCCAAAATCTTGAAAGGTTTGTTGAGACTTTGGATCAACCCGCGCGACTTTAGCAATTCCGCGTTGATAACAGTCCCTGCCTCGAACTGATTCAAACCCTCGATCTTCACGACCTGATTAAGGATCGGACGATGACTTCTGAAACCCACTTTGGGGATACGTTTCATCAATGGCATTTGGCCGCCTTCCGACCCAAT
>CAYIQK010000001.1:35304-37662 GCA_964365515.1 uncultured Planctomycetales bacterium
CATATTCTTCTTGGCAGATGCGATCGCCTTGCGGATGGCAATCGAAACTTCAGCGGCCTTCTCTAAACTATAACCAACACGCCCCTTGGTATCTCCCACAACCACCAGGGCGCTGAATGACAATTTCTTTCCCCCCTTGGTCACCTTCGTGATCCTATTGATGGCAATGACCTCCTCAACGGCCTCCGTCCCTTCAGGTTTCCCCCGGCCACGAATAATCCCAGCTTTTGCCAATGCCTCTGAAGCGTCCTGACTGGATGGCAAACCTACATTTCCAGGATTAGCAATGCCTCCTGCAGCAAACCGTGCTTCCGGCGGCGTCCGTTCCGACCCGCGATCCGACTTGTTTTTAAAACCTTTCGGTTTCATACGGTTTTTTTGAAATTCTGCGCCTGATTTGCCTGCTTCACCTGGTCTTGGCATACGTCAAAACTCCATTCCACATTTTCTGGCCGCCTCGGCAAAAGCCTTGACACGGCCATGATAGAGATAACCACCGCGATCAAAACATACCTTCTTAATTCCCTTCTTCTGGGCCTCAACCGCAAAAATCTCACCTAACCGACTGGCGGCATTGATATTACCACCGTTTTTGAGCTGGAAACGCACAGAAACATTGCGGGTTGACATGCCAAAGAGAATCTTGCGGGCATTGTCATCAACGACCTGCACATAGATATTTTTCAGGCTTCGATGCACACACACCCGTGGGCGCTCACCGGTCCCAACAACCTTTTGCCGTATCCTTTGATGTCGATAAATTCTTTTCAATTCTTTTTTGTCAATCATCGTTATCGAATTCCAAACTTATTTTGTTACGGATTTTCCTTGTTTGCGCCGGACAATCTCTCCGACGTATCGGATCCCCTTGCCTTTGTAAGGTTCTGCCGGTTTGATGGCCCGAATACTCGCGGCGGCTTGACCGACCGCAATGTTATCAGCCCCCTCCAAAATGATGGAAGTCTGAACCGGCACCGTTACTTTCACCTGGGCAGGCACTTCAAACTCGATGGGGTGACTAAATCCAAGATTGAAGACAATCTTTTTTCCATGAAGCTGAGCACGGAAACCAACCCCCTGCAATTCCAACTCTTTTTTGTGTCCCTGGGTGACCCCGGTGATCATATTGACCAAGTGGGCTCGAATCGTCCCGTGATTGGATCGGTCCTGCTTGGTATCAGCCGTCCGTCCGACAATCAGACGGCTGTCTTTGAGTTCCACATGAATTCCGCACGGAAGGCGAAGTTCAAGCTTCCCGTTGGGACCCTCGACATGCACATGCGAAGAATCCACGCCGACTTTCACGTTTTTGGGAACTGCAACCGGAATTTTACCTATTCTCGACATAGAATCTCACCAAATGTAACACAACACTTCCCCGCCTAATTTCAACTTCCTGGCCTCACGATCACTGACAACCCCCATGGAAGTTGAAATGACTGCTGTCCCCATCCCATTCAAGACACGGGGAAGTTCATCATTTTTCTTATAAATCCTTAACCCTGGCCTTGAAATCCTTTTCAAACCCATGATGGCCGGTTTCTTATTTTGGTATCTCAGGTAGACCTTGAAACTCCCCTGGACATTATTCTTCATCGCCTGAAAATCGTCGACATAACCATCTGTCTTGAAAATTTCCAAGATCCTGCCGTTCAGTTTGGAAGCCGGAATATCAACGGTTTCTTTCTGGGCCCTCATCCCGTTTCGGATCACCGTCAACAAATTACCGATTGGATCACTCAATGACATAACCGAACACTCCTTAAAATTTTACCAGCTGGCTTTGAGTACACCAGGAATTTCTCCCTTCCAGGCCAACTCCCGGAAACAAATCCGGCACACACCAAATCGACGCAAAAAAGATCTGGTACGGCCGCACAACTGGCAACGATTATATCGTCGTGTTGAAAATTTTGGTTTTCGTGCTGCTTTGAGGACAAGCGCTTTTCTAGCCATATGCTCCGTCTTTTTTTATCTTTTACTGAAAGGCATCCCCAAAATTCTGAGAACCTCCATCGTGTGTTCCTTGGGGCCCTTGTTGAACACAAATGTGATATCCATTCCCTGGGCGTTCTGAATTCTTCCGGTATCAACCTCAGGAAAGATCGCCTGCTCCAAGATCCCCAGCGTATAATTCCCTTGTCCATCAAATGACTTCAGCGACACGCCGTTGAAATCCCTGATTCTTGGAATACCGATGCTGATCAAGCGATCCATGAACTCAAACATTCTTGCCCTGCGCAATGTCACCTTACAGCCTATGGGCGCTCCCTCCTTGAGTTTAAAATTGGAAATGGCCTTCTTGGCGCGCGTCATGGCCGGTTTCTGGCCGGTGATCGCCGCGAGATCGCTCATCGC
>CAYIQK010000001.1:37762-58530 GCA_964365515.1 uncultured Planctomycetales bacterium
TTTTTATCAACCAACATGAGATTGGAAATATGAATCGGTGCTTCGATCTCCACAATTCCACCCTGCTGGTTCGTTTGAGTCCTGCGCCGGGTCTTCTTGACCATATTGATGCGTTCCACAAGAACACGCTGTGCTTCAGGGATCACCTGAAGAACTTTACCGGTCTTTCCTTTATCCTTGCCGGCAATCACAATAACCTGATCATCTTTTTTGATACGTAGCATCGCTTCAAACCACCTCTGGGGCTAAAGAGACTATTTTCATGTATTCCATATTTCTCAATTCCCTGGCCACGGGCCCGAAAACGCGTGTCCCCATGGGATTGCCGGCATCGTCAATGATCACGACAGCATTGGTGTCAAAGCGCACATATGTCCCGTCCGGACGACGAATCGGTGCCCTGGTTCGAACGATAATCCCCTTGGCTTTATCGCCTTTTTTCAGGGCGCCTGCCGGCGACGCCTCTTTGATATTCACCCGCACGATATCCCCGATCCTGGCAAAAAGTCTTCCATGGGCGTGAAGCACCCCGATCACTGAGGCCTTTCGCGCTCCGGTATTGTCAGCCACATCAAGAATTGTTTTCATCTGAATCATATGATTGCGCCCTCGGATGTCTTGAGAATCTCCGTGATGACCCAGCGTTTGTCCTTGGAAAGCGGCCTCGTCTCCATCAACCGAACAAAATCTCCCGTCTTCGAGGCATTTTTCTCATCATGGGCCTTATACTTTGAGGCCCTCTTCATCACCTTACCATACTGAGGATGAATGGCCGTCCAGCGGACCTGAACAACGCGGGTTTTGTTCATCTTATCGCTGATCACGATCCCCTGTAAAAATTTTCGTCTATTGAGTCGTTTTTCGGTTTCGTTCATTCTGCAATTCTCTTTCTCTTAAAACAGTCATGATCCGGGCAATATCCCTCTTCAACATACGAAAGCGGGACGGCTTCTCCACATTACCCGTTCGACGCTGGTAGTTGAGATCAAAAATATCTTTCTTGAAAGCCTGCTGTTTTTGAACCAACTCTTCTGAACTCAGTCCTTGCAATTCTTTGCTCTTCATAGATCCTCAACTCGATTTTCGAGAGATGAATTTGGTCCGCACAGGCAGTTTGAATGCCAAAAGCCTGAAGACCGTCTTGGCAAAATCTTCTGGGACACCACTCAATTCAAAGATCATCTTCCCCCGCCTGACCGGGCTTGCCCAATGATCCAGGTCACCCTTGCCTTTTCCCATACGGGTTTCTGCCGGTTTTTTAGTGACCGGTTTATAGGGGAAGATATTGACCCAGAATTTTCCGGCACCCTTCATCTTCCGCGCGACCGCCACACGGCATGCCTCAATGTGATTGGCCCGGATAATCCCGTTTTCCAAAGTCTTAAGCCCATATTCTCCGAAATGCAATCTGCTGCCCAGAGTGGCCACACCCCGGACCTTGCCTTTTTGGGCCTTTCGATACTTAACTTTCTTTGGCATCAGAAGCATCGTGCTATATTCCTTTTGATCCTACCGTCACAATAAAAATGTTTAACTCTCCAAGACCGGAGGTGTCTGCGGAGCTTGAAGTGCCAGTTTCTTCCCAGACTCATTGACGCTGACATTGCCCTGGCGCTTGATTTCCTTGATGATTTCCCCTTTATTAGCCCAAACCTTCACGCCAATGATTCCGTAGGTCGTTCTGGCTTCGGCGAACCCATAATCGATCTGCGCCCGAAAAGTGTGCAAGGGGAGCTTCCCAACCTGATATTTCTCGGTTCGCGCCATTTCAGCGCCATTCAATCGCCCCGAACATTTGACTTTGATCCCTACAACACCGCTGGTCATGGCCTGATCGATCGCGCGCTTCATGGCCCGACGGAAGGCAATCCGTTTCTCTAACTGAAAAGCTACACTTTGGGCGATGAGCTGCGCATCGATCGAAGGGTTTTTGATTTCCTGAGGGTCGATCGAGATCTCTTTCGATGTGATCTTCCCCAATTCAGATTTCAAACGATCAATGTCGGCGCCCCGTCGTCCGATAATAACACCAGGCCTCGCCGTGTGGATAATGATCTTGAGTTTATCTCCCAACCGTTCAATGACAACCTTCGAAACCGCGGCCTGGAGGAAACGCTTCTTGATAAACTGGCGTATCTTGTAGTCTTCAATAACATTTTGCCGATATTCCTTGCGGTCCGCATACCACAGACTTCGCCAATTTTCAATATACCCAAGTCTCAGAGCTAAAGGACTGACTTTTTGGCCCACTGTTATACTCCTTATGTCTTTGTTTTCAGATCCAATTCGATCGTTAAATGTGTTGTCCTTTTCAATATCGGAGACGCGCGACCGAAACTGGCGGCCCTGAACCGTTTCCACGACGGCCCCTGGTTGGCCGTGATCTTCGATATAAAAAGCTGATCTTCCATCAGCCCTTTCTGTTTGGCATTATAAACCGCAGAATCCAAAACCTTGCCAATCACTCGCTTCGATCCCTTGTTGATATGCGTCAAAATCGCCTGTGAGGCGGACACATCTTTCCCGCGAATGAGGTCAATCACCAGTCTAATTTTCATCGGCGAAACACGAATATATCGTCCCTTGGCTTTTGCGATCATCGTCCACCCGTTTTATGTTTTCTCGGCGGCCTTTTTGGATTTGACTCCGCCGTGTTTTCTGAATGTGCGTGTCAGCGCGAAATCCCCGAATTTATATCCGACCATATTCTCCGTCACAAAAATAGGGACATGCTTACGTCCGTCATACACAGAAACGGTGTATCCCACAAAATCCGGCGTGACGGTCGAACGTCTGGACCAGGTTTTGACAGGCTGTCTTTGACCGGAATCGATCATACGTCTGAGACTTTTCATCAACGATTGCTCAACATACGGGCCCTTTTTGACAGAACGCGGCATATTATTTGGATCCCCTTCTTCTCACAATATATGGACTTGAATATTTCCTTCGATTCCTGGTTTTTAAGCCTTTACTTTTTTGTCCCCAAGGAGATACGGGATGGGGATTTCCCTGAGGGGCCTTCCCCTCCCCTCCGCCGTGAGGATGATCAACCGGATTCATAACGACCCCGCGCACGCGTCCTCTTCGGCCCAACCAACGCATCCTTCCGGCCTTTCCCAATGAACAGGATTCATGCTCCACATTGCCGATCTGACCGATGCTGGAACGACAGTTGATATGAATTTTGCGGATCTCACTGGAAGGCATACGGATAGACGCAAATCCCCCTTCCTTGGCCATGAGTTGAGCCGAGGTCCCTGCCGAACGGGCAATTTTACCGCCCTGTCCTGGCTTCATCTCGATATTGTGAATAGCCGTCCCTAATGGGATTTTCTTAAGCGGCATGCAATTTCCAGATTTGACTTCCACATCTTTATCGACGGTGCTGACAACCCGATCTCCAGGATTAAGATCTAACGGAGCGATGATGTAAGACTTCGTCCCATCAGGATATTGGATCAAAGCGATGCGTGAGGTCCGATTAGGGTCGTATTCGATCGCCAAGACCGTAGCTTCTTCATCGATGCGGTTACGTTTGAAATCAATCAAGCGATACATGCGTTTATGCCCGCCGCCGCGCCATCGCGTCGTGATCCGCCCATATGAATTTCGTCCGCCGGTTTTCTTCAGAGGCCTTAAAAGAGATTTTTCCGGCCGAGACTTCGTAATCTCTACGAAATCTGAAATCGCTGTGTGACGCAAAGTGCTTGTGACTGGTTTAAAAGTCTTGATCCCCATAGGTTATGTCACCTCAATCTTCGAGCCTTCGCTCAAGGTCACAACAGCCTTTTTCCATGAAGCCGTTTTGCCCTGCGCCTGACGGACACGCTTCAACTTGCCAGGCACCACAGACGTATTCACGTCCTGGACCTTCACTTTATAGATATCCTCAACGGCCTTACGGATCTGAACCTTGTTGGCCCCCGTGGCCACCGCAAAGATATACTTTCGCTGCGACTCAAGCATGGTCCCTTTTTCGGTACGTATCAAATTCTTTACGGTATCGTAACTGGCCATCTTATTTGATCCGCCCTAACAAATTGTTAAACGCTGTTTTTGTCACCAAAATTTTTTTATTCTTGAGGATGTCGTGAGCATTGACATCCTGAGAGCGCATGAGATGAAACGACGGGATATTCCGTGTCACACGTTCCACGCTTTGGTCACTGCCGTCCAACAAGGCCAGGGTTTTTCCTTTGAGACTCAAATTCTTCAACACCTTCGCAAACTCTTTGGTTTTGGTAAATGTCCCTTTCAGATCATCAATGCACACCAAATCCTCACCGTGGTATTTCGCATTCAGACTTTCGCGCAATGCCGCCTTCTTGACCTTCCGGGGAACAGAATAGCCGAAATTTCTAGGATGGGGACCAAACACAACGCCACCGCCATGCCATAAGGGAGAACGGCTTGATCCCGCACGCGCCTGTCCCGTTCCCTTCTGACGGAAAGGTTTTTTCCCGCCTCCGGAAACATCTCCCCTGTTTTTCGTCGAGGCATTCCCCTGACGCAGTGACGCTTGATACATCACAACCGCCTGATGAATCACGTCCCCGTTGATACGGGAAGCGAAAATCTCTTCCGGCAGATCCACGCTTCCTGTTTTCTGGCCTTCGCTGTTGAAAACCGACAGATTCAACACCTTCACTTCCCCTTCCCCGTCGCCTTAGCCTTGCTTTGTTTCATGGGGTTGACTTTCCGGACAACGGCCGTCTTCTGCTCGTCCAGCGCCTTAAACGCCTTCTTCTTCGAGCGATTGATCATCAAATAAGAATTCGAGGAACCGGGAACCGCGCCCAAAACAAGAATCGTATTATTTTCAGGATCGACGCCCATAACACGCAATCCCGAAACGGTCACTTTCCGATTTCCCATATGACCTGGCATATGAGTCCCCACAAATACCCTGGATGGTTCAGCGCTGGATCCGATGGATCCCACGCGCCGGTGATGCATAGAACCATGGGCGGCAGGTCCGCCTGCCCAATGCCAGCGCTTCATACCGCCCTGAAATCCCTTGCCGATGGATGTCCCCGTCACGTCGACAAAATCGCCGGGTTTAAAAACATCCACACTCAACTGCTGTCCGACTTTATAATCCTTATTATCGGAAGACTCAAATTCCTTCACCACGCGCAAGGCCGGCACACCCAACTTTTTAAAATAGCCTAACTCGGATTTTCTAAGAAGCGGTTCCCGAATCGGATCAAACCCAATCTTAACTCTCCCGGGAGAGTCCTTGAGTTCTAAAACAGTACATGGCCCGGCCTCAACGGCAGTCACGGGAACCACATCCCCTTCACGGTTGAAAATCTGCGTCATACCAACTTTTTTTCCTAATAACCCTCTGATCATCGTCTCTTCGGTGTTTTTACTGTTTGATTTCCACATCAACGCCAGCCGGCAGATTCAATTTTCGTAACGCCTCAACCGTTTTGGCTGTCGGCTCAATCAGATCGATCAGCCGCTTGTGGGTTGCAAGCTGGAACTGTTCTCTGGATTTTTTATCGATCACCGGTGAGCGCAGGACCGTATAAAGCTCTTTCTTCGTCGGCAACGGGACAGGCCCTGAAACCTTAGCCCCCGTGCGGATCGCCGTATCCAGGATCTCCTGCGCGGATTGATCAATCAGTCTGTGATCGTAAGCCTTCAATTTGATACGTATTTTCTGCATAACCATCCTATATCCTTAAGAATCGTTCCTCACTCAATAATACTATGAATCACACCGGCACCCACCGTACGACCGCCCTCACGGATGGCAAATCGTAATTCCTTCTCCATAGCGATCGGCGCGATGAGATCCACTTCCAAATCCACGTTATCGCCAGGCATGCACATCTCGACCCCCGCCGGAAGCACTGCGGCACCGGTCACGTCCGTTGTTCTGAAATAAAACTGTGGACGATACCCCTTGAAAAACGGTGTATGACGCCCGCCCTCTTCCTTGGTTAAAATGTACGTTTTGGCCTTGAACTTAGTATGGGGCGTAATTGATCCTGCAGCGGCCAAAACTTGTCCTCTTTGAATGGCCTCCTTGTCAATGCTGCGCAAGAGAAGACCCACGTTATCACCGGCCTGACCTTGATCAAGCTCCTTGCGGAACATTTCAACACCGGTCACGACGGTTTTCTTGATTTCTTTGGTCATCCCAACGATATCGACTTCATCCCCAACCTTCACCCTCCCGCGCTCGATACGGCCCGTCGCAACGGTCCCGCGGCCGGAGATGGAGAAGACGTCTTCCACCGCCATCGAAAAAGGCTTATCCAACTCTCGGACAGGCTCCGGAATATATTCATCAACGGCCTTCATCAGATCGACAATGCATTGGGTTTTCGAAGCATCATCGAGATTATTCAACGCCTCCAGGGCGCTTCCCTTAATGATAGGCACCTTATCCCCGTTATACTGGTACTTCGACAAAAGCTCGCGAAGCTCAAGCTCGACTAACTCGAGGAGTTCCTGATCCTGAACCTGATCACACTTATTGAGGAACACGATGAGCGATGGAACATTGACCTGACGTGCCAGAAGGATATGCTCTTTGGTCTGAGGCATCGCCCCGTCCGCCGCGGAGACAACCAAGATTGCCCCATCCATCTGAGCCGCACCGGTGATCATGTTTTTGATGTAATCCGCATGGCCCGGGCAGTCGATGTGCGCATAATGCCTTTTCTCCGTCTCGTACTCGATATGGGAGATGTTGATGGTGACGCCTCTCTCCTTCTCTTCCGGAGCATTATCAATGGAATCATAGCTTCGTGCCTGAGCCAACCCCTTTTTATGGAGAACCATGGTGATGGCGGAACTCAAAGTCGTCTTTCCATGATCGACGTGACCGATGGTTCCGATGTTCAGGTGCGGTTTGTTTCTCACGAATTTTTCTTTGGCCATGTTATGCCTCCTTCTTTAGTCAAAAACTTAAGAATCCCTACCCTTAATCTATCAACTCTTTTTCCCAGAAACCTCTTGGTGCGCCCCGATGATCTTCTCAGCAACATACTGAGGCACCACCGCATAAAAAGCCGGCTCCATCGTGAATGTCGCCCTGCCCTGAGTTAATGAACGCAACGCATTCACATAATTGAACATTTCCGCCAACGGCACTTCGCAACGCGCAGTTTTCAGATTTCCGCGGGTT
Source organism: uncultured Planctomycetales bacterium (assembly GCA_964365515.1). Classification (GTDB taxonomy): domain Bacteria; phylum Omnitrophota; class Gorgyraeia; order Zapsychrales; family Zapsychraceae; genus CAYIQK01. The sequence continues at coordinate 44,910 of CAYIQK010000001.1, forward strand.
CCCAAATTGACGATTTTTGCTCTTCGCGTATTCAAATCCCCGAGAACCGATCCCATGAATTGCTCGGGGGCCATCAATTCAATATCCATGATGGGTTCCAAGAAGACTGACTTCCCCTTAGAGAACGCCTCCCGCAGGGCTGCCCTGGCCGCCAGGTGAAACGCCAATTCGTTTGAATCCACCTCATGAAACGATCCGTCGATCAACGTCACAATAAAATCAGTGACGGGATAACCGGCCAGGACACCATTCAAAGCCGCTTCCTTCACACCCTTCTCAACGGCAGGAATAAACTCTCTGGGGATGGCCCCGCCTCTGATCTTGTTCACAAACTCAACACCTTTACCGCGCTCTTGCGCCGGTTCCACATTAATAACCACATGGCCATATTGTCCGCGGCCTCCGGTCTGACTGATGTGTTTACCGACGACATCAGAAACCTTCTGCGTGACGGTCTCTTTATAGGCGACCTGTGGCCGGCCGATATTCGTCTCAAGGTTAAATTCCCGCTTCATCCGGTCAATTACAATCTCCAAGTGAAGCTCTCCCATCCCGGAGATAATCGTCTGGGCTGTTTCCTGATTATACTGGACACGCAAAGAAGGATCCTCATCCAAAAATTTCTTCAGCGTGAATCCCATCTTATCCTGATCGGCTTTGGTTTTCGGCTCGATAGACATCGAAACAACCGGTTCGGGGATACGCATGTTCTCCAAAAGAATCCTTTCCTCCGGATCGCACAACGTGTCTCCGGTTTTACTATCCTTCAAACCCACCAGAGCAATAATCTCTCCGGCCTCTCCCTTAGGGATGATTTCCTGCTTATTGGCATGCATGATCACAATCTTTGAAATTCGCTCTCTGGCCTTCTGGGTGGAATTATAAACCTGGTCTCCCTGCAGAATCTTTCCGGAATAAATCCGGGTGTAAAATAGCTTCCCCACATAAGGATCTGTCGCCACCTTGAAGACCAGGGCACTCAACGGCGCGCTCACAGAGGTTTCGCGATGCAACACTTCCTTTGTTAACGGATCAATGCCTTTCGCGGGAGGCACATCCAAAGGAGAGGGCAAATAATCACAAACAGCATCCAGGACAAGCTGAACTCCCTTATTTCTCAACGAAGACCCGCACAAGACCGGGAGGAAGGCATTTTTGAGAACAGTACGACGGATGGCGGCCTTGATATCATCGGCAGCAATCTCCTTCTCCTCCAAAAATTTTTCAGCGATGACGTCATCCGCATCAGCCAGACGCTCGATCAGGACGTGTCGGTACTGCCGCATCTTTTCCTTCCATTTCTCGGGAACTTCACTCAAAATTTTGTTAACACCCTGGTCATCTTCGTACGTGACATATTTCTCACTGACGATATCAATGATCCCCTTAAAATTATCTTCCGCGCCGTCAGGAAATTGAATCGCCGCGGCATTGGCCCCCAACCGCTCATGGATTTCCTTGATAACACGGTCAAAATCCGCGCCCAAACGATCCATCTTGTTGATGAAAGCAAGCCTAGGGACATTGTAGCGGTCGGCCTGACGCCAGACGGTTTCAGTTTGCGGCTGAACCCCGCTTGTGCCGCACAAAACAACAACCGCCCCGTCAAGAACTTTCAGAGAACGTTCCACCTCGATCGTGAAATCAACGTGTCCGGGCGTATCAATAATATTGATCCTCTTCTTATTCCAGAAGCACGTCGTGCTCGCCGAGGTGATCGTGATCCCTCGTTCCTGCTCCTGCTCCATCCAGTCCATCGTCGTGTTGCCGTCATCGATATTTCCCATTTTATGAATAACACCGGAATAAAAGAGAACCCGTTCGGTCGTTGTGGTCTTCCCCGCATCGATGTGCGCGATGATCCCAATGTTTCTAACATCATTCAACGTCATTTCAGTCATTTTTAATTCTTCCCTTACCAACGCAAATGGGCAAACGCCTTATTCGCTTCCGCCATCTTGTGCGTGTCATCACGCTTCTTCACGGCTGCTCCCTCACCCCTGGCCGCCGCCAAAAGTTCATCGGCTAATTTGATCTTCATGGTCCTGCCTTTTTTTTTGCGCGCCAAGTCTCGGATCCACCGCATGGCCACCGAACTCCCGCGGGCAACCGGAACCTCGATCGGGACCTGATAGGTCGCCCCGCCCACACGCCTCGATTTGACCTCAAGTCTCGGGCGGACATTCTCGATGGCCTTGGCGAAGGCCTTCAACGCGCCCCCGCTATCCTGGCTTTTTTGCTCAATGATATCAAGCGCACCGTAAACGATATTCTCCGCCACTGTCTTTTTTCCCTCTTCCATGACGATATTAACGAATTTGGCCAGCAACCGGTTATCGTATTTGGGATCTGGCGCCACTTCTCGTCGTTCGGCTGCGTGTCTTCTCATGGTTATTTGCCCTGTTCTTTTTTGGCCCCATACTTGGAACGCGACCTCTTCCGCTTATTCACTCCCACGGTGTCCAGCGTCCCCCGGACGATGTGATAACGAACACCCGGCAAATCTTTCACGCGCCCGCCCCGCACCAAGACAATCGAGTGTTCCTGCAAATTGTGTCCTTCTCCGGGAATATAAGAAGTGACCTCGACCTTGTTCGACAACCGGACCCTCGCGATCTTGCGCAATGCCGAGTTGGGCTTCTTGGGTGTCATCGTCTTGACCTGCAGACACACCCCCCGGCGAAAAGGCGAATTCATCAAGGCCGGCGATTTACTCTTTTTGATTTTCTTGATTCTTTGTTTCCTGATGAGCTGTTGTATCGTCGGCATATTTTACCATTTCCACATTTTCGTATTTTTTAAAACCCGTGCCCGCCGGTATCAGATGTCCCACAATCACGTTTTCCTTCAAGCCGCAAAGAAAATCAACTTTACCAGAACATGCCGCTTCTGTCAACACCCTTGTTGTTTCCTGAAAACTCGCGGAGGAAATAAAACTGTCCGTCGTGAGTGACACCTTTGTGACCCCCAAAAGTAACGGTGTTGCCTGCGAAGGTTTTCCTTTTTTCTTCATAACCTCTTCGTTGACTTTTTTGAAGGTCGTACGGTTGACATGCTCGCCGACCAAAAACTCCGTATCGCCGGAGTCTTCGATCTTCACTTTCTTCAGCATCTGAGAGATGATCAACTCGATGTGTTTGTCATTGATGCGGACCCCCTGCAGACGGTAAACCTCCTGAACTTCGTTCAAAAGATATTCTTGAAGGATTTTATCTCCGCAAACCCGAAGAATGTCGTGGGGAACCACAGGCCCATCCGTCAACTGTTGTCCGGCAAAAACACGGTCGCCTTTGTACACGTTCGGGTGCTTACCGTGCGGAATGGCGTATTCAGCCGTCATGCCGGTAGAACTCTTGACGATGATTGTCCGGCGTCCGCGTTTGTCCTGACTAAACTCCACCACCCCGTCAATTTCGCTGATCACCGCCGGATCCTTGGGACGTCTGGCCTCGAACAATTCGGCCACACGGGGAAGACCCCCTGTGATGTCACGCGTCTTTCCAGCCCCGCGCGGAATCTTGGCAATAAGATCCCCGGCGTTGATCTCCTGCTTATCTTTCACGAGAATATGCGCACCGATGGGAATCGAATAGATACCGACAATTTCCTTCTTCTCATCCGTGATGATGATCTGCGGATGGTATTCCTGTTTGTGTTCAACCACGACACGCTCCGTCACGCCCGTCACCGGATTCTGCTCTTCCTGAACGGTAATATCCGAAATCAAATCCTCGGAGTTGACAGCCCCTTTGACCTCCGTGATGATCGGAACGGTGTAAGGGTCCCACGTGACGAAAACTTTATCTTTGGCGATCGACGCACCATCCGCCAATTTGATGGCCGCCCCCTGCGGCAGCTGATAGCGTTCGAATTCCCGTCCATATTCGTTGTTGATACTCAGCGATCCGTTACGATTCAAAACGATAAACTCACTGCCCTTGGCCACGACCCTAAGCTGATGATACTTAACCGTCCCGGCGTTCTTACTTTTATAAAACGACTGTTCAATGGCGCGGCTCGCCGTTCCGCCGATGTGAAACGTTCTCATCGTCAACTGTGTCCCGGGCTCGCCGATACTCTGCGCCGCGATCACCCCAACGGCCTCTCCAATTTCCACCAAACGCTGTGTGGCCAGATTGTGGCCATAACACTTCACGCACACCCCCCGCTCAGCCTCGCAGGTCAAGACACTGCGGATGCGGACCTTCTCAATGCCAAGATGCTCAATGAACTCCGCCGTTTCATTATCGATAACCTCACCGGCCTCAACCACCTTCTGGTCCGTCACAATATCCACGATCGTGTCAAGCGCCACGCGTCCGGTGATACGCTCTTTGAGGCTCACAACGAGCTCATCGCCTTCAACAATCGCCGAAACAGTGATGCCGTTCAATGTCCCGCAGTCGTCCACCGCCACAACAACCTCCTGCGCCACGTCGACCAACCGGCGGGTCAAATACCCCGCATCCGCGGTCTTCAAAGCCGTATCGGCCAACCCCTTACGCGCACCGTGAGTCGAAATGAAATACTCCAAGACTGTTAACCCCTCCCGGAAACTGGCTGTGATGGGGCTTTCAATGATTTCGCCGGATGGTTTGGCCATCAATCCGCGCATCCCAGAGAGCTGACGGATCTGCAGACGCGATCCTCGGGCACCGGAATCCGCCATGATAAAAACAGGGTTGAAAGGATCCATCTGCTTAAACACCAAATCCGATATCGTTTCGGTTGTGTGCGTCCAGATGTCGATGATCTTGTTGTATCTCTCCCGTCCAGTGATGATTCCTTTGCGGTATTGATCCTCGACCTTGCCGACTTCCTGCTTGGAATTTTTAAGGATATCCTGCTTCTGCACCGGGACAGTCATATCGTCGATCCCTATCGATATGCCGGCTAAAGTAGCATGAATAAAACCTGTGTCTTTCAAATCATCCAAAAGCTGAACAGTCTTGGCCTGTCCAAATCGTTTATAACAATCGGAAACCACAGCGCCGATCTTCTTTTTGTCCAAGAGATCATTCACAAATCCAAATCCATGCGGCAACAATTCATTGAATATGACGCGCCCAACCGTCGTTTCGATGATGTCCGGTCTTAAGACCAGCGTTTCGACGGCTTTCCTCTCTTCTTCCCCTTCCTTAAGAACCTCTTCCTGGGAAATGATCAAAGAAGGTTTTTCTTCCCCCCAGATCTGACCCTTCAAGCGCAATTTGATCCTCTTATGCAAACCCGCTATCCCGTCGTTGAAGGCAACAATGACCTCGTCCGCCGATGAAAAAATACTCTCTCCCTCCCCGCCTTTGGCATCCTCTTTCGTGAGATAGTAAAGTCCCAGAACCATATCCTGCGAAGGAGTGATGATCGGCCGGCCGTCCGCCGGAGAAAAAAGATTATTGATCGACAGAAGTTCCAAACGGCATTCCATCTGCGCCTCAATGGAAAGCGGCAGATGAACGGCCATCTGATCGCCGTCGAAGTCGGCGTTGAAGGCGGCGCAAACCAGCGGGTGCAACTTGATCGCCTTGCCTTCGACGAGTATCGGATAAAAGGCCTGGACACTCAAACGGTGCAGCGTCGGAGCACGGTTCAACATAATGGGATGGTCTTTGATCACTTCATCGAGGATATCCCACACCTCCGCTTTTTCCCGCTCAACCATGCGTTTGGCACCCTTGATCGTATGGACATAACCTTTCTCTCGAAGCTTGCGGATGATGAACGGCTCGAACAACTCAAGGGCCATTTTCTTCGGAAGTCCGCACTGATACAATTTCAGATTAGGGCCCACCACAATGACCGAACGCCCCGAATAATCGACGCGTTTCCCTAAAAGATTCATGCGGAATCGGCCTTGCTTTCCTTTGAGCATATCGGACAACGATTTGAGCGGACGATTCCCCGAACCCAATACAGGACGCCCGTGACGGCCGTTGTCTAAAAGCGCATCCACTGCCTCCTGAAGCATACGCTTTTCATTGCGGCAGATGATCTCCGGCGCTTTCAAATCGATCAATTTCTTGAGACGGTTATTTCTGTTGATGACCCGGCGGTAAAGATCGTTGAGATCCGATGTCGCGAATCGCCCCCCCTCCAGGGGAACGAGCGGACGCAAATCCGGCGGGATCACAGGAAGGACATCCAAAATCATCCAATCAGGATCATTCCCTGATTTTTTTAAATCCTCCACAACCTTGAGCGTCTTTACGATTTTTTTATGATTCGTTCCGGCCGGATTGGCCTTTTCCAAATCTTTGTGGAATTCTTTGCACAGCTTATTGAGATCCAGTTCTTTGAGAAGATCTTTGATAGCCTCCGCCCCAATTTTCGCCTTGAAACCCCCGCCGTATTTGACCAAGGCATCTTGGTACTCATCCTCGCTCAGAAGCTGTCTGGGCTTCAATGACGTATTGCCTGGATCAATGACCACATACTCCTCGTAATAAATGATTTTTTCCAAATCACGAAGACTGATTTTCAAAAGAGCGGATAAACGGCTTGGCACCGCCTTGTAAAACCAAATGTGCGTGACAGGGCAGGCCAATTCAATATGTCCCATCCGTTCCCGACGCACAGAGGAACGCGTCACCAAAACACCGCAACGATCGCAGGTGATCCCCTTGAACTTGATGCCTTTGTATTTACCGCAATTGCATTCCCAGTCGCGGACAGGTCCGAATATCTTCTCGCAGAAAAGGCCGTCTTTTTCCGGCTTCAAAGTTCGATAATTGAGCGTTTCGGCTTTTTTAACAGAACCGCATGACCAAGCGCGAATCGTCTCGGGCGAAGCAATCCTGATTGTCACATGATCTTGCTTTTGGATATCGTCCTGTTTCTTAATCATCGTGCTTCTTTTTCTCTCTCAATTTGGTTAAAAGCTTATCAGCTTCCCCGAGGGGATCAGGAGTTGAAGCCGCCGTCTTGACCAGCTGAATGTCCAGACACAACCCCTGAAGTTCCTTGACAAGCACGTTGAATGACTCCGGCGTCCCAGTCTCCAGTTTCTGCTGCCCCTTCACGATGGCTTCGTACATACGGCTGCGTCCCGCGACATCATCGCTCTTGACGGTCATCATCTCCTGAAGCGTATAAGCGGCCCCATAGGCCTCCAATGCCCAAACTTCCATTTCTCCGAACCTTTGTCCGCCGAAATGGGCTTTCCCCCCAAGCGGCTGCTGCGTCACCAGCGAATAAGGTCCAATGGAACGGGCATGAATCTTCTCATCAACGAGGTGATTGAGTTTGATCATGTAGATAATCCCGACGGTTACTTTCTGATCGAACGGCAAACCGGTGTGACCGTCATAAAGGATTGTTTTGCCATCCTCCGGCAGACCGGCCTCTTTCAAACATGTCCGTATTTCGTTTTCCGTCGCACCGTTAAACACGGGAGTAACGGCGTGAAAACCAAGCATCTTGGCGGCCCACCCCAAATGAGTCTCCAGGAGTTGACCGACGTTCATACGGGAGGGAACGCCCAGGGGATTCAAAACGACATCAACCGCTGTGCCGTCGGCCAAAAACGGCATATCCTCCTCGGGAAGGATACGCGAAACAACCCCCTTGTTGCCGTGACGGCCGGCCATTTTGTCTCCCTCAGAAACTTTCCGTTTGGTCGCCACATGAACCACGACCCGTTTCAACACACCGGCAGGAAGTTCATCGCCGCGTTTGATACGCTCGATCTCATGCGCTTCTTCCTCAACCAACTCCGCGATCTTATCATCATAAAAACGGACAAGTTCCATCTCCTCGGACTCTTCGCCGAATTCATCAAAATTGATTTTGCCGATCTTCTTCCTGTCGATTCCCAAAAGCTTGCAAAGTTTCTTTTCTTTTTCCTCCTCCGCAAACTCAATTTCTTGTTTATAATAGGCCTTGACTTTCTCAGCCGCCGCCACTTCTGTTTTTTTGTCTTCCTTGGTCTTTCGTCCGCGTTCGCTTCGCTGAAAAACTTCGGTATTGACAACGATGCCTTCGATTCCCGGAGGCAACGTCAACGATGTGTCACGGATATCCGCCGCCTTCTCACCAAAAATCGCCCTCAAGAGTCTTTCTTCCGGAGAAAGCTCCCTCTCGCTTTTGGGCGTCACCTTCCCCGCCAAAATATCGCCCGCCTTGACCTCCGCACCGACACGGACGATGCCGTCCTCATTCAGATTGATCAGGGCTTCCTCTCCGACATTGGGGATATCCCTCGTGACCTCTTCATTGCCCAAGCGCGTTTCACGGCATTCCACTTCAAATCTTTCGACGTGAATGGAGGTGAAAACATCCTCCCTGACCAAACGTTCGTTGATCAAGATGGCATCCTCAAAGTTGTACCCACGCCAAGGCATAAAAGCAACAAGGACATTCCGTCCGAGCGCAAGCCGCCCCTCCCGGGTCGCAATGCCGTCGGCAATCACATCCCCGGCTTGCACCTTATCGCCGACATTGACCAAAGGTTTTTGATGAATGCACGTATTGGCATTGGTTCTTTGGAAATTCTTCAGAGGATAGACCGTCTCCCCGACAACAATTTCGCTGGCATCGACCTTAGTCACAACACCCCCGTCCTTCGCGATGACGACCACACCGGAGTCTTTCGCTACCGTTGCTTCCATCCCTGTCCCGACGCAAGGAACCTGTGGGACCAAAAGTGGTACGGCCTGGCGCTGCATATTGGATCCCATGAGAGCACGGTTCGCGTCATCGTGCTCCAAAAACGGGATCAATGCCGCAGCCACCGAAATGACCTGACGCGGGGACACATCCATATAGGTCACTACCTTGGGAGTGACCTTAGGGAAATCCGTTTTATATCGGCAAGAAACTTCCCTTTCCGTAAAATTCCCATCCTCATCAATGGGAGAATTGGCCTGAGCGATATGAACGGCCTGGTCCTTATCAGCCGTCAGATATTCGATTTTCTTTGTCACCCGCCCATCCGCAACCTTCCGATAAGGCGTCTCGATAAAACCAAATTCGTTGACATGGGCGCAATTCGTTAGAGAGGCAATGAGACCAATATTGGGCCCCTCGGGCGTTTCAATGGGGCAGACACGTCCATAGTGTGTGTGATGAACGTCACGCACCTCAAAGCCGGCCCGTTCACGAGACAAGCCCCCTGGCCCCAAGGCACTCAACCGTCTTTTGTGCGTCATCTCCGACAGGGGATTGACTTGATCCATAAACTGGGACAACTGACTTCTCGCGAAAAAATCCTGGATCTGATTGGAAAAAAGTCTTGAATTGATCAAGTGATGCGCCGTCAAATTCTCAAAATTGCTCATCACCACAAGACGCTCTTTGATCGAACGCTCCAGGCGGGCCAACCCGATGCGAACCTGATTCTGAACCAACTCCCCGACCGTCTTGATGCGTCGATTGCCGAGATGATCGATGTCATCCGTCTCGCCGATACCGTTACGCAGATGGATCAAATAACGGATCACTTCGACAACCGTGGCGATGTCCAGCACCTTGTTTTCCAAAGGCAGGTTCATACCCAATTTTCGATTGATGATATGGCGGCCGACCTTACTCAAATCGTATCTCTTGGGATCAAAAAACAACCTAAAGAAAAGCGCGTCGGCCACCTCCTCCGTCGCCGGTTCGGTGGGACGCATCTTGCGGTAAAAATCCAGAAGGGCCTCTTCTTTGTTTGTTGTGTGGTCTTTCTCAATGGTGGGCTTGATCTTCTCGAAATCTTCCCCCAGCATTTTCTGTATATCTTCGTTAGCGGACAACCCCATGATCCTAAGGATTTGGGTTGCCGGAAAATTCCGTCTGCGATCGACATACGCCAACAGGACATTGTTGAGATCATACTTGATCTCAAACCACGCCCCGCGGGATGGTATGATCCGGCCATGAAAAATGCTTTTCCCTGTCGGATGCACTTCTTCCTCAAAGGAGGCCCCTGGCGGACGCTGAATCTGGGAAACAACCACCCGTTCATCCCCATTGATAATGAACGTCCCCGTCTCGGTGATGAGAGGGAAATCACCGAAGTAAACTTCCTGTTCCTTGATATCCACAGGGGTGATCAAACGGAGCTTCACTTTCAAGGGGGCCGCGTAGGTCATCCCGCGGCGCTTGCATTCAACATCGGAATATTTCTCCTTCCCCAATGTGTAATTAATATACTCCAGCTTGATTTGACCATCGTAACTCTCCAGAGGAAACACCTCCCGAAAAACCTCTTCGAGTCCCTGATCCTTCCGCTTATCCACTGCCACATCCATCTGCAAAAAACTCTCGTAGGGATCCAACTGAATGCCTAACAGATGGGGAATCTCAAAATCATCTTTTACCTTGCTAAAGTCGCGGAATTTTAGTTTTTCCATAATCTCACTTTGACCGTATGACGGGTTTCGGTTGTTTTCCTCGGAATTACTTCAACTCGACTTTAGCGCCGGCGGCTTCGAGTTTCTTCTTGAGTTCTTCAGCTTCTTCTTTGGTCGCGCCTTCTTTGATGGGCTTGGGAGCGGCCTCCACCAGATCCTTGGCCTCCTTCAACCCGAGATTTGTCGCCGCTCTCACTTCCTTGATAACGGCAATTTTATTAGCGCCGATCTCAGCAAGGATTACGTCGAAGGTTGTCTTTTCCTCAGCGACCGCTGCGGCACCGGCGGCTCCTGCACCAGCCCCCGGCATCATCATCCCCATAGCCATAGGAGCAGCTGCCTGAATACCGAATCTTTTCTCAAGAGCCTTGACAAGTTCCGAAAGTTCAAGGGCCGTCAACCCCTCAATGGTCTTGATGACTTCTTCCAGCTTCGGCGACAATTTCTTGCTCTCGTCTGCCGCCCCAGCCGCTTGTTTCTGTGCGTTTTCCGTCACTGTATTCTCGGACATCTCTACTTCCCTCCCTTTTTTTCGCTTAACTGTTTCAAAATGGATAAAAGTTCCCGCGTTTTAGCACTCAAGGCCCCGGCCAATCGGCTCAACGGCGACTGGATGCTCGAAAAAAGCATCGCCAACAAAACCTCCCTCGAAGGAAGTTCGGATAACTTGACGATCTCCTCTTTCTCCAAAACCCTGCCATTCAAAAGACCGCCGCGGATGTGAATATTTTCACATTCCTTAACGAACTGAACCAGCGCCTTGGACACCTCCACACAATCCGCACGGCTCCAGACAAAGGCCATCTGGCCGGTTACTTTCTCGGCGAGATGATCGTGTTTCAATTCCCTGAGAGCCTTTTGGGCGATGGAATTTTTAGACACATAAATTTCAGCACCAGCCTGCTTCAATTTTTTCCTAAACTCATCAATTTTAGGCGATGGAACCTGAGCGTAACTGATGAGAATCACGGTGCCGTTTTGATCAACACCTTCTTTGACGCGGCTGACCAGATTCTCTCGAAATAATTGACCGACTCTCTTCATAATGCCACCTTCAATCCGGGTCCCATCGTCGTTGAGAGGGAAATGTTCTTCATGAGGTTGCCTTTCACAGATGACGGCCTTGTATGATTGATCGCTTCGATCAAATGGCGGGCATTTTCGGTCACTTGTTCTTTAGAAAAAGACCGTTTCCCGATCCCCACATGGATCCCACCCTGCTTATCCGCTTTGAATTCAATTTTCCCGCCCTTGATTTCCTTAATGGCACGCGCCACATCCATCGTGACCGTCCCGGCCTTAGGCGTCGGCATGAGTCCCCGAGGTCCCAAAATTTTTCCCAATTTACTTAGATCCCTCATCATATCAGGCGCCGCAACCACCACATCAAAATCCATAAATCCATTGGCCACTTTTTCAATGAGATCCTCAGCCCCAACGTAATCCGCTCCCGCCTCTTTGGCTTTTTTATCCAGTTCCCCTTTGCAAAAAACAGCGATCCTCACCTTTCTCCCTGAGCCGTGCGGCAAAACAACGGTCCCTCGCACCACCTGATCAGAACTCTTCGAATCAATATTAAGAGAAAAATGCAATTCAACGGTTTCATCGAATTTAACCGTCGGGAATTTAGAGATATTCTCGACAGCCTCTTCGAGCGAATATATTTTCTCTTTGTCAAATTGCCCTGCCGCCGCCTTCATTTTCTTGCTCAATCTTGCCATTTTAGTCCACCACCTCGATCCCCATGCTTTTAACGGTTCCCATAATTGTCTTGACGGCCTGCGCCAAATCGCTTGTATTGAGGTCCTCCATTTTGGTCTTAGCGATTTCCTCGACCTGCTTGCGCGTGATTTGGCCGATCTTCTCTTTTCCAGCCTGGCCGGATGCCTTCGCCAGATTCGCCGCCTTTTTGATCAAAACAGAACTTGGCGGAGTCTTAACGACAAAATCGAATGACCGATCTTTATAGATATTGATGACCGCCGGCAGGATCAGTCCTTCCCTGCCTTTGGTTCTTTCGTTGAAGGCCTTGCAAAACCCCATGATGTTCACACCGTGCTGGCCTAACGCCGGACCCACAGGAGGCGCCGGATTAGCCTGCCCTGCGGGCACATACAATTTGATCTGAGTAACAAATTCTTTTGCCATTTTACATTTTTTCCACTTGCCAATTTTCCAGTTCCACGAGAGTGGCCCTTCCAAAGATAGAGACACTCACCTTCAATTTCCCTCGATCCGGATAAACCTCCATGACCGACCCGTTGAAATTCACAAACGGCCCCTGCGCGATCCGCACCGACTCGCCAATTTCAAAGATGATCTTCGGCGTCGGTTTTGTTTCCGTATCCTCCGTACGCTGCAAAATCGCCTTCACCTCGCTATCGGAAATCGGTGTCGGCTTCCTCCCCGGTCCAATAAAACCCGTGATCCCCGGAGTTGTCTTCACCAGATACCAACTCTCTTTACTCATGGCCATCTTGATGATGATGTACCCGGGGAAAAACTTTCTAGCCGTGATTCGTTTTTTCCTGCCGCGAATTTCTGAGACCTGCTCGGTCGGAACAACGATTTCACCGATGTATTGCTTGAGAGGTGTTGTTGCGATACGACTTTCCAGACCGGCCTTCGCCTTCTCCTCCGATCCCGTCTGCGTATGAACAACATACCATTTCATCTCGTCCATAGACACAATCTACCTAACAATAAGCCCCAACAACTTTGAAAGAGCAAGATCCGTACACCCGATGAAAACCCCCAACAAGACGGAACTCAAAACAACAATCCACGTGGCATCCACCAATTCCTGACGGGTTAACCATGAGACCTTTTTAAGCTCGACGGAAACTTCTGAGACGAATTTTTTAACTTTACCAAACATTGATCCTCACTGATCTGACAGGCCTGGTAGGATTTGAACCTACAACCCACGGTTTTGGAGACCGTTGCTCTGCCAGTTAGAGCTACAGGCCTACAATCCTTGGCTCGTTTGTTCTCAAATATTTTCCAGGAATCACTTCTTGACCTCCCGATGGAGAACATGCTTGCGGCAAAACCGACAGTACTTTTTGAACTCCAGCCGATCGGGATGCTTCTTCTTATCCTTGGTGCCGGTGTAATTGAGGCGGTTACAATCGCTGCATTGAAATTGGATCGGTTCGTGCATGACTTAGGATTCTTTATCGATGATATCAATCAATATTTTTTAAATTTTTCGTCGGGGCCAAAAGCCCCCGACCGGAATTGAACCGGTGACCCCGTCCTTACCAAGGACGTGCTCTACCAACTGAGCTACA
>CAYIQK010000002.1:0-30295 GCA_964365515.1 uncultured Planctomycetales bacterium
CGAGAGATGATAGTCGTTCGCGGCGGTCTTCCCACCCTCCAGGGTGATGGATCTCTCTGCAGGAAACTCCAGGACGAGATGAAATTGATTTTGAGGAAAATCGGTCTGCCCGCGAAAAGTGAATAAAGTCTCCGCGAAGCAAAGGCGGCAAACACCCGCGCAGAAAATACACACAAAAAGAAGGATTCTTATTCTCATGAACGAAAAACCAATCCATCACCCTCCCGGGTCACCTTGAGTTTCGTTCCTTCCTTGAAATGCCCAGAGATGATCTCCTCGGCCAAAGGATCCTCCAAGAAACGCTGGATCGTCCTTTTCAATGGCCGTGCCCCATAAATGGGATCGAACCCTTTTTCGATCAGAAGCCCGACGGCCTCCGGCGAGAGTTCAATCTCGATACGCTTATCTTTCAAGCGTTTGACCACATCATTGATCTCCAACAAAACGATATCACGAAGATTGTCCTTCGTCAGGGATTTGAAGACAATGATGTCATCCACGCGGTTCAAAAATTCCGGCTTGAAGGTCTTCTTCACTTCCTCCAGAAGACGCTGTTTCATATGCTCATAGGTCGCTTCTTCCTGAGGCGCCACAAACCCCAAAGACCCTTGTTTTCGCAGCATCTCCGCCCCGACGTTGGATGTCATGAGAATGATGGTGTTTCGAAAATCGATTTTCCGCCCCAGGCTGTCGGTCAGACGGCCTTCTTCAAAGACCTGCAAAAGAAGATTGAAAACATCCGGATGGGCCTTCTCGATCTCATCCAGCAAGACCACAGAGTAGGGTTTGCGCCGGACCTTCTCGGTCAATTGCCCGCCTTCCTCGTAGCCCACATACCCCGGCGGCGCGCCAATCAGCCGCGAGACATTAAATTTGTCCATATACTCCGACATGTCGATCTGAACAAGCGCATCTTTACTGCCGAACATAAACTCGGCGAGGGCCTGGGCCAAAAGGGTTTTCCCAACCCCCGTCGGCCCTAAAAAAATGAACGACCCGATGGGACGCTTGGGATTTTTAATCCCCGCACGGGAACGGCGCACGGCCCTGGCGATGGCGCTGATCGGCTCTTCCTGGCCGACCACCACCTTCCCCAGGTGTTCCTCCATCTTCAGAAGCTTTTTAGTTTCCTCCTCCTCCATCTGGACGAGAGGAATCTTCGTCCATTGGGAAACAACACGGGCCATATCTTCATAACCCAAAATCAGGGTCGCCTTATCCCGTTCTTCCGACCATTGCTTCTTCTTCGCTTCCAATTCTTGGCGCGTCTCCCGCTCGAGATCACGCATCTTGGCTGCTTTCTCAAAGTCCTGGCTCTTGATATGGGACTCTTTTTCTTTTTTCAATTGATCGATTTTTTCTTCCAGATCCTTCATCCCGTCCGGCACGACCATGGCGCTCAAACGCGCGCGCGCCCCGGCTTCATCCAAGATGTCAACAGCCTTGTCCGGAAGCGCCCGGCCAGAGATATAACGTTCCGACAAACGAACCGCCGCGTCCAGAGACTCGTCGGAAAACTTTACGCGGTGATGCGCCTCATATTTATCCCGCAAACCCTTAAGGATCAAAATGGTCTCGTCCACCGACGGCGGTTCCACCATGATGGTCTGAAAACGTCTCTCCAGCGCCGCGTCTTTTTCGATGTGCTTGCGGTATTCATCCAAAGTGGTCGCGCCGATGCACTGAATCTCCCCCCGGGACAAAGCGGGTTTGAGGATATTGGCCGCATCGATCGCCCCCTCGGCGGCCCCGGCACCGACGAGCGTATGCAGTTCGTCAATGAATAAAATGAGCTTCCCGGATCGCTTGATTTCATCCATGACCGCCTTGATGCGTTCCTCAAACTGGCCGCGATATTTCGTCCCCGCGATCATCAAAGCCAGATCCAGGACAACGATCGTTTTGTCCCGCAGGATCTCCGGGACCTCGCCCCTGACAATCAACTGGGCCAAACCTTCCACGATAGCCGTCTTCCCGACACCCGCCTCGCCGAGCAAAACAGGATTATTTTTAGTCCGCCGGCTGAGGATCTGAAGGATACGCTCAATCTCCTCCTTGCGTCCAATCACGGGATCAAGTTTCCCTTCCTTGGCCAATTTGTTGAGATTGCGTCCGTAAGCGTCAATCGCGGGCGTCTTATCGGAGCGGACCGGCTCCTGCGAACCATAGCCGGGGATGCCGGAACCCAAAAGCTCCATCACCTCGTTACGCAACTTCCCCAGATCAAGCCCGAGGTTCAGCAAAACGCGATAAGCCATCCCCTCGCCTTCTTTGACCAAACCCAAAAGCAGATGTTCCGTACCGATGTAATTGTGCCCCAAAGCCCGCGCCTCTTCCGCCGAGAGTTCTAGTGCTTTTTTAGACCGCGGGGTGAAAGGGATATCACCCAAGACCTGCGTGGGCGGGCCGGGCTGAACCATTTTTTCGACTTCCATGCGGATGGTTTCCAAATCGACACCCAATTTCTGCAGGACAGCCGCCGCGACACCTTCGCCTTCCCGGACAAGTCCCAACAAAAGATGTTCGGTCCCAATATAATCATGATTGAATCTGCGGGCCTCTTCCTTCGCATAGACGATCACCTTGCGGGCCCTTTCCGTAAACCTGTTGAACATGACGACTATCCTCCTGTTTTCTCTCTGATGAGACTGGCTCGTTTGATATCCCGCTCCGTCGCTGAAAGTTTTTTCCCCTCCAGCTTCTGCAGATGAGCCGGCTGAATCATGATAAAAAGTTCATTGATCGTATTGCGATCCACATCTTTGACGATCTCCAAATCAATCCCCAGACGGACCATCGAAAGCAGTTCCACGGTTTCCTGGCTTGAGATGATATGGGCATTCTTCAAGATCCCGTAAGATCTGAAAATCTTATCCTCCAACATCGGCCTGTTCTGAAGAAGGAGGGCCTGTCTGGCCTGCTCCTCCTGTTCGATGACTTGACGAATCAATCCGTCGATGTTCTGAATCACGTCCTCTTCGCTGTGCCCCATCGAGACCTGGTTGGAAATCTGGTAAAAATTCCCGCTCGCCTGCGTCCCCTCCCCGTAAAAACCGCGGGTGGCGAAATTGAGTTTGGAGATGGCCGTCAGCACCTTGTTGACCTGTTTGGTCATCACCAAGGCCGGCAGATGAAGCATGACCGATCCCCTCATGGCCGTCCCTGTGTTCGTTGGACAGGCCGTCAGATATCCCCAGTGCACAGAATAGGCAAAATCCAGCTTTGAGCAGAGGGCGTCATCGATGCCGTTGGCGATCTTCCATGTCTGATCCAGATCGAATCCCGACTGCATCACCTGGATACGCAGATGATCTTCTTCGTTGATCATCACGGAGAGCACCTCCTCAGGGGAGACCACCAGGGCCTTGCCCTCAGGATTGGCGGCATGCTCATGGCTCATCAGATGCCGTTCGATCAAAAACTGTTTGTCGACGTTATCAAGATCATTGATTTTAAAAAAGACTGAGTTTTTGAAATAGTCCGTCTCCTCGATGACCTTCTGGATGGAGGCCATGATCTCATGAAGCTCTTTTTTTCTGGCCTTGTTGGGGAAAGGTTTCTTGGTCAGGTTGCGGGCCAGACGCACGCGCGACGACATGACAATATTGGCATGGGCGCCGGTCCCTTTCAGCCATTGGCCTGTATTGTTAATGAAATCGTCCAATTGCATAGTTTTAAATCCGTCATTCTCTCGAATACCTGGCGTCAAACTGCCGGATTATTTTTTCTTTTCCTTCTTTTCCGAATCCCGGATTTTGTCCCGCAACTGCGCCGCCTTCTCGAAGTCTTCCATCTGAATGGCCTGCATGAGCTGACTCTTCAATTCCTGAAAATTTTCCAGTTGTTTCTTCTGTGCCGGCAGTATTTGGGCAGGTGTCTTGCCCAGATGCTGATTCGAGCCGTGCACCTTTTTCAATAGGGTCGACAAATGCGTCTTGAAGGCCTCGTAGCATTCACTGCATCCTAAACGGCCGAACTTCCGGAAGTCCTCATAGGTCATGCCACAATTCTTGCACTGAAGGTCTATCTTCTCGGCCTCGCCGATCGGCTTGCCGAAATCCGCAAGGCCGGCCAGAAGATCCGCCAATCCAAACTGTTGTTCCATTTGAACGCTTTTCTGCCGCGCGCATTCCTCACAAAGATGCATCTCGGACATCTGCTCATCGACAATCTCCGTCAAATGGACCGTCGCTTTTTTCTTCCCACAGATATCGCACTGCATGGCAAATCCTCTTCTTTTTAATATTCCGCGCCGTTTTGCTGAGTCAGCGCCTTGAACATCTTCATCATCTGAAGCGTCACCGCCCCCGGCTTGCCGTCGCCGATGATCCGCCCGTCCACCTTCACAACAGGGATGATCTCGGCCGCCGTGCCCGTCAGGAAACATTCGTCGGCCGTGTAAACCTCATGGCGGGTGATGCAGCGTTCCTCACAAGGGATTTTGTTATCCCGGGCCAACATCAAGACGGTATCTCTCGTGATGCCTTGGAGACTCCCTTGACTTGGCGTGGAAAGAACACCCCGCTTGAAAAGAAAAATATTGTCTCCCGTGCATTCGGCCACGAACCCCTGGGGATCCAGCATGATCGCCTCACAGTATCCCGAATTGTTCGCCTCGATCTTCGCCAAGATGTTGTTGAGATAATTCAAAGATTTCAGACGAGGATTGAGGGCGTTAGGATTATTCCTAATCGTAGGCACGGTGATGATTTCCATGCCCTTATTATACAATTCCTTCGCATAAAGGGTAATCTTATCTGTGATAATGATGATGTTGGGGCTGCCATAACACTTCCGCGGGTCCAAACCCAAATCCCCCTCCCCACGCGTGACAACCACCCGGATATAAGCGTCGCTGAGGTTATTTTTTTTAAGTGTTTCCACAATGGCCTGAGCCATCTGATTCTTGCTCAAAGGGATAGGAATCATCAAGGTGTGGGCGGTTTCATAAAGACGATCAACATGTTCGTTCAATTTGAAAACACGTCTTTTGTACGAACGGATCCCCTCGAAGGCGCCGTCCCCATAAAGGAAACCGTGGTCAAACACAGACACCTTTGCGTCTTTTCGGTTGACGAATTTACCATTGACATAGATCTTCATAAGAACCCCTTGGTTTACGTATTGCACATTTAGACCAAACGCCCGTCCCGCATCAAAATCGTCCGGTGGCTCATCTGGGCGATGTTTTCATCATGCGTCACGATCACAAGCGTTTGCTTATTTTTCGCGTTCAGCTCCCTCAACAAATCGATGGTTTCTTTCCCCGTCTCGGAATCGAGATTACCGGTGGGTTCATCGCACAAAATGACCTTGGGCTCATTGATGAGCGCGCGGGCGATGGCCACCCGCTGCTGTTCCCCTCCCGACAATTCCTGAGGCTTGTGCTCCGTTCTCTTGTTGAGACCCACCTGCTTAAGAAGCGACTTTCCCCTGGCCTCCAACAAACCGATGTCCTTCTCATCCGCCTTGACAAAAGCCGGCAACAGGACATTCTCCAAGGCTGTGAACTCCGGCAACAGATGATAAAACTGGAAAACGAATCCAATCTTTCCGTTTCTGATTTTGGCCCGGGATCTGTCATTGAGGCCATAGACATCCTCCCCTTGCAGGATGACTTGCCCTTGCGTCGGGGAGTCAAGCCCGCCGAGGATATGAAGAAGCGTGGACTTGCCGGCCCCCGAGGGGCCGACAATCGAAATGATCTCCCCTGCCTCAATGCGCAGGTCAACGCCCTTCAACACATGAAGGATATTCGAGCCGTGGCGATACGATTTGTGAATATTGACGGCCTCAAGAAGCATTATTCATACCTTAGGGCTTCCACCGGCTGCAGGCTCGCGGCCTTGGCCGCGGGATAGATGGTCGCCAGATAACTGATGATGAGGGCCGCCGCAATGATCACCCCTATATCAGAAAACTGCAATTCCACGGGAACATGATCAATCGAATAAATCTCTCTAGGGACTCTCACATAAGTCCTTAAAAAATAACTCAAACCAATACCACCCAACAGCCCCAACAATGTCCCCAAAGAACCTATGAAAACCCCTTGTTTGGTGAAGATTCTTCGGATTGAGTTTCGAGGCACGCCGATGGCCTGCAAGATCCCGATATCATGGATCTTGCTGGTCACCGTGACGATCAAGGTGCTGATGATGTTGAAGGAGGCCACTATCACCATCAGGGTCAGGACGAGGAAGAGTCCCCATTTCTCGAGAACCAGGGCGTCAAAAAGGCTGCGGTTGATGTCAATCCATGTCTTGACGATAAAACCGTACCCGATCAGATTATAAATGCTATTTTTAATGTCTTTGACATTATTGGCATTAGAAAGATGAACGCCTATCCCCGTGACAAGATTCTCCGGCATATGAAAGATCTGTTGGGCTTTTTTAAGATGCACGATCACGAGATTCGTATCATAGTCGATCACTCCGGTATTGAAGATACCCACCACCTTGAGCGTGTACCGCCAGCCGGATCCCGCGATTCCTGAGCCCGGTGAAATCATCGTGACAGTACTGTTGATGTCATAGCCGAAATACCTGGCCAATTCACTGCCGATGATGACCCCGTCATCCGCCAAGTCCTCAAGCTTCCCCTTGACCAAATACTTATCCACATCCGTGATCTGCCGCTCCGTCCGCGGCTCAATCCCGCGCAACAGAAGACCGACGGCCTGTCCCGGACTTTCCAGAAAGACATTGCCCTGAACATACGCCGAGGAGGCTTTGACGCCTTCGATGGCGTTGATTTTTTCACGGACATCTTCGAAATCACGAACCCCCGTTTCTTTCTCAATCATGATATGCGGGGTGGTTCCGATGATCTTCTCGCGCAAATTGTTGCCGAAGCCCGTCATCACCCCCGTCACGACGATCAAGGCCATGACCCCGATGGCAATCCCGGCAATCGAGATGAAATTGAGAAACGTCAGAAAACGGCCCTTCGAGGCAATCAGGTAACGATAACTGATCCAATTCTCATAATTCATGGTGAGATCTGTGCCCCTTTCGAATGCGGCGTCTCCTGCGGTTTCAGAAGCGGAAACAAAATCACGTCCCGGATGGAGGCCGCGTCCGTCAAAAGCATGACCAACCTATCGATGCCGATGCCTAAGCCTCCTGCCGGCGGCATCCCGTATTCCAGGGCATGCAAAAAATCCTCATCCAAGTTTCGATTGCCCGTCTCCACATCGTCTTGCAAATCCTCCATCAATCGCTTGCGCTGTTCGATCGGATCATTCAACTCCGAATAGGCATTGCCGACCTCAAGCCCGCCGATGAAAACCTCAAAACGCTGGGAAAGCGCCGGTTGATCAGGCATGGTTTTCGCTAAGGGACAGAGAAATGTGAAGTATTCCGTAAAAAAAACAGGATTGATCATCTGCTGCTCTTCCAGCATATCCTCAACGATCTTCATGACGGCCGAACGTGTCAATTTATCGATTTTCACCTGATGACCCTGATGTATCTTAACCTTCTCCAACATAACGACGGCATCATCCTCTGGAGAAATGCCGAATTTGTCTTTAACGATTTTGGCAAACGACTTTCTTTCCCACGGCGGGGTAAAATCAATCTCTTTGCCTTGATAAACCAACTTATACGAACCGTGCATCTGTTGAACCAAGCCGCTGATCAAATCTTCAGTCAACTGCATCATGTCCTCATAACCGCCGTAAGCCTGATAAACCTCCAGCATGGTGAATTCGGGATTATGACGCGTGGAGACACCTTCGTTGCGGAAATTCCGGTTGATCTCATAGACGCGTTCCAGTCCTCCGACGAGAAGCCGCTTGAGATAAAGCTCCGGGGCAATACGCAAAAAAACCTCCATGTCATAGGCGTTGTGAAGGCTCTTGAAAGGCCGTCCTCTTGCCCCTCCGGCCACCGGCTGGAGCATGGGCGTTTCCACCTCTAAAAATCCCCGGTTATCCAGGAAAGATCGGATCGATGTGATGATCTTGCTTCGTTGAATAAAAAGGTCGCGCACCGGCTTATTGACGATCAAATCCACGTAACGCTGGCGGTACCGGATCTCGACATCCTTAAGACCGTGCCATTTTTCCGGCAGGCTCATCAGGGACTTGGAAAGCACATGAATTTCATCCACGCGGATGCTTTCCTGTCCTGTCTTGGTCTTAAACAATGTCCCCCGAACTCCGATGATATCACCGATATCCAGATTCTGGACGATGCTAAACACCTTGGAACCGACCGCATCGGATTTGATGAAAATCTGGATTTTCCCTGTTTGATCCTGAATATCCGCAAAAATCACCTTGCCGTGACTGCGGTTGGCCATGAGGCGTCCGGCCACAACCACAGCCCTTCCTTCCGTGAAGCCGCTCAAAAGACCGGCTATGGGATCGATCGCACCGAACCGGCCGCCGTAAGGATTGACCCCTTCGGCCTTCAAATGATTGAGCTTCTCCAACCTAACCTTCTTTATTTCATCAACTTCCATAAAAATCCGCTTCGTCGAATAGCATTATGCTTTTTATAGTTCAAAGAATAGTTAGATTATATAGAAAAAGATATGAAGTGTCAACGAAAAGACAGGCCTTCTTCGGCGAGGAATGGAACCCTGGACATGATCCAATCGATACAGGAATATCAGCAGGCTACGATACAAATACCCGCTTCATTAGCCAGGCGGATCATCTTGTTTCGGCCAATCAAAAGAGTTTTGCCGGCCTCGATTCCCAGACAACCGGCCTTTGCTTTTCTCATCGCTTGAATGGTCCTCGGCCCGACCACAGGAACGTCAAAACGCAGGTCCTGATTGGGCTTACTCATCTTCACAACAACAACCCCCTCGCGCGCAATTTTCCCGCCGCGGCGAATCGTCCAGTCCGTCCCCTCCATCGCCTCGATGGCAACAATCGCCTTATCCTTCACCACAACCGTCTGCCCCACATCAATCCCGCCCATGGCCTTAGCGATATTCTTTCCGAATTCGATGTCGTCCAATTCACTCACAGTGGGACCCCGCATAGTGAGAGTCCCTTGAGGCGCCAGGCATTCTTTCAGAAGAAAGGTCGAATCGATCAACTCCATCCCCCGTTCTTCGAGTCTGTCCGCCACTGCGGAGAATATGGTGTCGGCCTTTCTGTCTTTGACGGCCTCAAAAAGTTTTTGGAATTCATGATCAAAATCCGCGTCAGGTTCAAACAAATGCTCAGGGTTAACCTGTCCGGCCATGATCACCTGACGGATTCCCTCTTCCTGAAAAAAAGAAAAAAGCCGCTTCAGTTCCCCCGCACGGAACCACGCCATTTTATCGGTGAAAAATCTCAAAAAAAACGACGTATCGCCCTTGATGGCGGCGGCAATGACCTGATAATCTTGAGTTTTCGCTTTTTGGGCAAGAAGGAGAGGAAATTGACCATTACCAGCGATGAGTCCGAGACGTTTTTTGAGCATAATCCTATATCGGGATATGTGACAAACGGGGATGGCCTCTTCCATCTCAAAGAATCAACTGCAGATTCCTCTTTTGGAGGTCTTGATAAAAAAGATCAGATGCTCCAATTCTGGACATGTTTCAATCTCGTTGACCACCCTCTCGAGAGCGTGAGACTTGCTTAATCCTGAATGAAACAATATCTTGAAAGCCCGTTTCAATCTGAGCGCCGCCTCCGGGGAAACTTGAACTCTCTTGAGACCGACGGTATTGGTGTTCACGACCTTGGCCGGATGACCGTCGCACATCGAAAACGGCGGAACATCCTGCACGACCTTAGAGCATCCCCCGACGATCGAAAGACGGCCCAATCGGACGAATTGATGGACGGCGGTCAATCCGCCGATGACGGCATTGTCCTCCAATGTCACATGACCGCCTAAGGTGGCGGCATTGGCCATCACGCAATTGTTGCCGATCACGCAATCATGGGCCACATGGGCGTAGGCCATGATGAGATTATTGCCGCCGATGACGGTCTTGCTTCCACCCTCCACGGTGCCGGGATTGATGGTCACATATTCGCGGATGATATTGTTCTCGCCGATATTCAAAAAGACGTTGTCGTCCGACGAGTACTTTTTGTCTTGAGGAGCGCTGCCGATCACCGCCCCAGAATAAATTTTGCAATTGCGGCCGATCGTCGTCTGCCCTGTGATCACGCAGTGACTGGCGATACGCACATTGTCATCAAGCGTAACCGTCCCGTCAATCACTGAATAGGGCCCGACACTGACCCCTGAGGACAGTTTTGCCCCGGGATGAATAACGGCCGTTTTATGAATATTGATATTTTCCATCTTATGATTGCGCTATATGTTGCGTCAGCAATGCCTATATTATATCCTTGCGGGAATGGAGTCAAATGAATCCTTGGCCTTCAGTCCAAATAAGAAGCATCCGTGAAAGAAAACATCATATCGGCCTCAGCCACAATTTCGCCGTCGACTTTGGCGATACTACGCACCTGGGCTGTTTTGGGGCGATCCCGGATCACGTCGATTTCCATGATCAACTGATCTCCGGGAACGACCACCTTCCGAAATTTCACATTATTCACGGAGAGAAAAAACGCAACCTTACCGCGGTGATCCTCATTCGTCAAGATCACCACCCCGGCGGTCTGCGCCATGGCCTCCACCATCAAAACTCCCGGCATGACCGGACGGGTTGGAAAATGCCCCTGAAAGAAATTGTCATTGATCGTCACATTCTTGATGCCGATTCCTCTTTTCCCTTTCTCCATCTCAATGACCCTGTCAAGCAAAAGAAACGGATAACGGTGCGGCAAGATCTGCATGATACCATTGATGTCAATTTCTTTTTTGTCTCCCTGATGATCAAACGAAAACTCCCTGGTGGCGCTATATTTTTCCTTCTGCTGACAAAGCTTCCGCAACAACTGGATGTTGAGCGTATGGCCGCTTTTGACGGCAAAGACATGAGCCTTGATCGGCATCCCCAAAAGATACAAATCCCCGATGAAATCAAGCACTTTGTGACGGGCGAATTCATCCGGAAAACGGGTTTTATTTTTGATAACCCCACACTCGCCAACGACGAGAGTGTTGTCATAATTGGCTCCTTTGCCTAGACCCATGCCTCTCAATTCGTTGGCCTCGCTCTCAAGACAAAAAGTCCGACAGGGGGCAATTTCCTCCTCAAAGATCTGCCCGTTGACCACGGAACTGAAAAACTGAGATCGTAAACAGGGGTGTTCATAATCCAAAACATAGGAAATCTTGAATTCCTTGGCCGGAACGGCGTAGATAGAACAGCCGTTGAGTTCAACCCCCACCGGTTCTTTGAGTTCTAAGACCGGGGCCTGCGCCTCTTGATCGACGATACCGGTTTTCTTGATGGCCATTAAGAATTCGATGCCGCTTCCATCCAAGCCCGGCAGTTCCTGCCCATCGATCTCAACGATCAAATTGGTGATTCCAAGTCCCCATAAAACGCTCATCAGATGTTCAACCGTGTGAATAACACCCCTTCCTTGGCCGATGGAGGTACAGCGCGGGATGGCCGTGTCGATATGAATATTCGCCGGATCCACCTTGATCACGGGTTTTCCCGGAAGATCAACACGCACAAAATGGATACCTGTATTTTCGGCCGCCGGCTTAAGTTTCAGATAAACTTCACAACCCGTATGCAGGCCCCGGCCGCAGAATGTCAACTCCTCTTTGATCGTCTTTTGTTTCTCAAACATCATTCAACCTTTTTTCCAGTGCCTCAATCCTTTTCTTCAATTCCTGAATCATTTTGATATGAAGCGGCACCTGCCGAAGCGAGGCCTGAAGCCGTTGCTCTTTCATATAAGGCTGGGCCGGGAAACCCGAGACTTTTGTGTGCGGTTCCACAGATTTAGTCACCACGGTACGCGAGACAACCATGACCCCCTCCCCAATGGTCAGATGTCCATGCACACCCACCTGCCCCGCCAAGATAACCCCATTGCCGATGACAGCGCTTCCGGAAACCCCCGACTGCGCGATGATGATACAGCGTTCACCGATCATGACATTGTGGGCAATTTGGACGAGATTGTCGATCTTAGTCCCGCGGCCGATCACCGTCTCATTAAGCCGGGCGCGGTCAATGGTGACATTGGCGCCAATTTCAACATCATCGTGGATGACCACCGTCCCCACCTGAGGAATCTTCTCATGCGCACCGTTAACCTGAACGTAACCAAAGCCGTCCGAACCGATCACCGTCCCGCTGTGGATGATGACCCTGTCACCGATTGTGATGCGTTCGCGGATGGTGATGTGTGGATAAATGAGACATTCTTTGCCGATCAGGGTATGATGCCCGATATAACAGCCACTGTAGATAACGGTGTGATCGCCGATCCGGGCTCCTTGCTCCACCACCGTATAAGGCCCCAAGGAGACATTTTTTCCAATCACCGCGTCATCGGCAATGACGGCCGTGGGGTGAATGCCATAGGGACGGCAAACATCCTCCTTCTCCATCAAGGCGGCGATGCGCGCGAACCCAAGGGAAGGATTGTCCGTGCGGATGATCGGCTTGCCCGGAATCTCGATATGACGCGGGGTAATAATTGCGGAGGCCTGTGTTGTTTTCGCAAGCGGGAAATAGCGGGGATTCACCATAAATGTCAAATCCCCTTGTCTTGCTTCCTTCATGCCGCTGAGGCCTGTGATCACAAGATTCTTATCGCCGACAACCTCACCATCGACAATTTCAGCTATCTCGGCTAAGGTCTTACGCATAAAATGCCCTGCTTCTCACCGATCATTTCTGAGGCTGACTGGCGGCGTTCAGACTCTTGAGGATGGTCTCCGTCACATCATAGGCGGGATCCCCGTAGATGAGAACACGGTCATTGAGGACGACCGAATATCCCTCCTTCACGGCAAAATCGCTGACGATCTTCTCGATTTCGAGCAATATCTCGCGGATCTTTTCATTGCGATCTTTGGTCAAATCCGTCTTTTGCTGACGGTCAAATTCCATGAGTTCCGCCTTCATCGTTTCGATTCCTTGTTCCAGCGCGCCTTTCTTGTCATCACTCAACAATGCCAGCTTGCTCTGAGAATCCCGTATCTTCTCGATTTTATCCTTACTCTCCTTCTCATAACCTTTGTGCTTGCCTTCCAGGACTTTGTCATAGTCCTTGGTTTTATAGTATTCATCAAACAAACGGCTCAAATCCACATATCCAATCTTGACGACTTTTTCGGCCCACACATGAGTCGGGACCAACATCGACATGACAACCAAAATGCCAATCACCCGTAACGCTTTCATGAAAAACCTCCTATGTTAAATACAGGTTATACTTTTTTTGAAGGGGATTAAAATCCGCGGCTGACGCTGAAATAAAACTTGCCGGATCGCTCTTCTTCGCCGACCTCCGTGCTTAAGGGATAGCCGTAATCCAGATTGACGGGGCCTATGGGGGTCTTGATCCTCAAACCAACGCCGGTCCCGGACTTGAAATCGCCGGAAGCGAAATCCTCGGCCTTCGCCCACACGTTGCCCGTGTCGAAAAACGCCGCCAATTTCATAAAATCGATCAAAGGAATCGTGTATTCGATATTGCCGACCAAAAGGGCCTCCCCTCCGATGGGATCCCGGGTATTGGCATCCAAGGGACCAACACGACGTTCATCATATCCGCGGATGGTCCTGGCGCCTCCGGCGAAGAACCGCTCGAAGATGGGAACTTTTTCGGAATCGCCATACGCATCCACAATGCCCATGCGCATACGAAATTCCAAAACGGATTTGAACTTGAGCGGAACATAGTAATTTTCTCTTGTCTGTATTCTGTAGAAATCCTTGTTTCCTCCAAGCATGCCTCCGGCCACATCCAGGCCGCCGTTAACGATCAGTCCTTGAGTCGGATTGAACTGACTGTCGGTTGAATCTCTGGTCGCGGAAAACTCCAGTGAGCTGACGGTGTTTGTTCCCATCTCAGCCAACAAATCTGTGGAGACATCGCTTTCCAAATTCCCGATGGTCACTTTTTCATTGCGATAAAGAACACGCCCGTTGGTGTATTCCGAAAACTGCTTTCCCAGGCGGATGTTCCCGCCGACCCTGGTCTCATCATAAGCGAAACCGACATCCCTCGCGCGATTGCGTTCGGTGCGGAAAACGTCGAATCCGCCGGAAATAGGATAGTCAAAAAGCCACGGTTCGGTGAAACTCAACAACAGATCATTGCGGGTGGAACCTGTCTCCGCGCGCAAGCGCAGATTCTGTCCGCCTCCGGTGAATGTCGGCCAATTGGCGAAATCAAAGTTCCTCTGCTCAATTTCAATGAAACCAAGCACCTTATCCACCGTGCTAAATCCGCCGCCGAAACTGAAACTGCCGGTCTTGGCCTCTTTGACCTGAACGACGAGGTCTTTCCAGTCATGACGCTGCGTGTCTTCGACATCGAAACTGACGTCCTCAAAGTAACCCAAATTATTCAACCGCTCCTTGCTTCGCCGCAATTTCCCGCCGTCGAAACGGTCGCCGGGATTGAGCCTCAATTCCCGGCGGATAACGATATCCCGGGTGCGGGTGTTCCCCTGAATCTTGACCTGTTCCACATAGGCCAAACTTCCTTCTTCGACATTGAGCTTGATCTCCACCTTCCCCGTGTCGGGATCCAACGACGTAGACTCGTTGATCTCGGCAAAGATATATCCCCTGTCAAAATAAAGCGTTCGAATATTGGCAATGTCCACCGTCAATTTTTCGCGGCTAAAAACCTTTCCCTCCTGGATCTCTTCCATCGCTTTCGAAATATCTTCATCCGCTACGATGTCGTTGCCCGTGACAACGATATGTCCCACCGAATACGATTTGCCCTCATGAACATGAACATTGATCTCAATCAATCCTTTGGGCAATTGCTCGACGGCATAATCCGCGGTTACATCAATAAATCCGCGCTGTTCATAGAAAGAGAGTATGCGGTCCATATCCTCCTTGAGAATCTCATCTTTCAGATAACCGGAGCTGAAAAGCGTCTTACTGCGCGTCTTGATGGTCCTTAAGATCTGCTTGTCCTTGACCGTGTCATTGCCGTACACATTGATCCTGCGGATCCTCACACGGTAACCTTCGTTGATGATGAAATGCAGAATCGCTTTATGAGTTGCTTCGTCAACCGAGGTTTCCGTCTTCACCTCCACTGAGGTGAAGCCCTTTTTGATGTAAAGATCTTTGATGGTGTCGATATCATCTTTCAGAGTCTTGTTATCCAAAAATTTTCCCGCCTGGGTCTTCATCTTTTTCAACAAGACCTTGGAATTGAAATGACGGGTCTTCGAAAACGTAATCTTATCAACGACCTCCTTCTCCTGAAGATAAAAGATAACTTTGAATCCACCCTCATGATCCTGGCGATCCACGCGGACATCTGAGAAATAACCAGTGTTGTAAAGCCTCTTCAAGTCATCGCTGATGACCGATTGGAGATATTCCTGTCCCACGCGGGTCTTGATCTTAGAAAGGATGGCGGCCACGCTGATGGTCTTATTCCCCTGAACATCGACAGCCTTGACAATGGCGGATTCGACAACCTTGACGTCCAGCTGAGCGGTCAACGGCTGCGCCGCGGGCTGGGCCATCCCCAACGCAGGGAGAATGCCCACCATTCCAAACGCTACCATGAGTTTGAAGTGAAATTTCATCTTGAAGAAATGCAAGGATTTAAGAGCGTGAAAAGCATTCTGGATTTTTTGATTATAAGTTTAACAGATATCCCTGTCAATCAACATATGCGAGATTTTCAAAACGCATATACTCTTTGATGAAGGCAAGCTTCACTGTTCCCACAGGTCCATTCCTTTGTTTGGCGATGATGACATCCGCTATACCTTTGTTCGCCTCTGTGGGATTATAATATTCTTCGCGCATCAAAAGAACCACCAAATCCGCATCCTGTTCAATCGCACCCGATTCGCGCAGATCCGAAAGCTGCGGACGGTGATCCTGCCGGGACTCAACAGCCCGCGACAACTGGCTTAAGGCAATCACTGGGGTGCTCAACTCCCTGGCCAGGGCCTTCAAAGAACGCGAAATCTCCGAAATCTCCTGCTGACGGCTGTCGGTTTGGATGGTGCTTCGCATCAGCTGAAGATAATCAAGGATGATGAGGGCGATATCATGGTTGGCCTTAAGCCTGCGGGCCTTGGCCCGCAGTTCCAACGCGGAGATGGACGGTGTATCGTCAATGAAAATCTTCGATTCGGACAATTTGCCTGCGGCCGAGGTGAGTTTCGGCCAATCCGAAGGAGACAAAAACCCGCTTCTGACCTTGTGCGCATCGACTCTAGCCTGGGAACAGAGCATCCTCTGCACCAACTGCTCTTTGGACATCTCCAAACTGAATATCGCGACGCCTTTTTTATGCTCAATACCCGCATATTCCGCAATCGAGACTGCCAAAGCGCTCTTACCCATGGACGGCCGGCCGGCGATGATGATCAGATCCGAATCCTGCAGGCCCGAGGTCATCCGATCGAACCGTTCAAATCCCGTCGCAATACCCGTCACATGCTGCTTACGCTGGTAAAGATAATCCAACGTTTCTATGCTTTTCTTGACAAGATCCTTGATATGAACGGATTTCTGTCTCTGCTTGAGATCCGCCACCTCAAAGATGAGCCTCTCGGCATCATCAACCACCTCTTCGACATTGCCCTTGGATTCATAACTTTCGGCTATGATGTGGGTGGCGTTTTTGATCAATCGCCGCAGGATACCTTTTTCCTTGACGATATGGGCATAATGTTCCACATTCGCCGAACTGGGGACACAATCGATCATGAAGGAGAGATACGTGACACCGCCCACGCCCTCAAGGATACCGTCACTTTTCAATTTGTCGGAGAGGGTGATCAGATCGACATTCTTGCGCTGGTTGTACAACTCCAGCATGGCCCTGAAGATCTTGCGGTGTGCCTCCTCATAAAACCACACCTCATCCAAGATCTCGATGGCCGCGCCGATGGCCTCCTCATCGATGAGCATGGACCCCAGGACGGATTTCTCGGCCTCGACATTCTGAGGAGGGACCCTTATTTCTTCGTGACCCATAACCGTATTTTAGCTGTCACTTCAGGATGGAGTTTGACACCCACTTCGAAAATGCCCAGCTCTTCAATGGGCTTTTCCGTGACGATATTTTTTTTGTCGATCTTGAAACCTTCCATCTCCAAGGCCTTGACGATTTCGGTTTCACTGACAGCTCCATAAAGCTTCTCGAGATCATTGACCTCCACATTCACCGTGCAAGAAATCTTACTGAGCTTCTCAGCCACCTTTTCGGCCTCAACCTTCTCTTTTTCGTACTGCAGGCGTCGTTTTTTCTCCACCTGTTCGATTCTTTTGAGATTAGCCGGCGTGGCAGCATACGCCATTTTTTTGGGAAACAGGAAATTCCTGGCGTAACCACTTTTCACCTTAACAACCTCACCCACTTTTCCCAACTTTTGGACATCTTGAAATAGTATCACTTCCATAATCTTCTCCCGTCGATCGAGTTACGAAATAACCTTCTCTTTTTTAGCCTTGCCTAACCCCGCCGGTCGGCAAAAGAGCCAAAAATCTTGCCTGCTTGATGGCCGCGGCCAGCCGCCGCTGATTTTTGGATGAGATATCGCTGATCCGACGAGGGACAATTTTCCCGCGCTCGTTCAGATATTTTTGCAGCAAACTGATATTTTTATAATCGATGACGGCATCCTTGGGCAGTTGATATCTGAGCGTCATCTTTTGCCTCGTTGGGAATTTCTTATATTTTTTGTCTCGAGGGTTCTCTTTTCTGATATATTTTGACAATTTTCAACCTCCGTTTTTCTGATACAAAAGATTTAACTCAAACAAATGGGATAACTGCCTTGAGAACAATCCACCGGCGCTTATTCATCCCAAGCGATGTCTTCCGGTTTGATGGCCTCGCTGGACTGCTCGGAAACCTCCGCGGGGGTGGTCTCCGCATTGTTTTCGGTTTTTCCAGCCGCCTCCTTCTCCTTAGGCGTACCGTAAGTTCCGAGGAATTGGACACGCTCCGCCCGCACATCGATGGCGCTCCTTTTCTGCCCGTCATTCGTCTCCCAAAATCTCGACTGCAAAACTCCCTCCACAAAAACCGGCCGCCCTTTTTGCAAATACTGGCAGCAGGCTTCGGCCTGTTTGTCCCAGACCGTGACCGTCAGAAAGCAAACCTCCTCTTTCAACTCTCCGCTGCTATCCTTGAATTTCCGGTTTACAGCCAATCCAAGATTAGCCACGGCCGTCCCGTTGGGCGTATAGCGCAATTCCGGATCGCGGGTAAGATTGCCGATTAAAAAGACCTTGTTCAAATTCGCCATTTCATTCCTCCTATGGAATCGCTATCCGGCCTTGATGACCGCATAACGGAGAATTTTTTCATTCAATCTCAGATTCGAACGTATCTTCTCCGCCGCCTGATTGTCAGCCTCGAAGTTCACCAGATAATAGGTCCCATCACCGCATTTCTTGATGCGAAAGGTGAGCTTGTGTTTCTCAAGCCAGACTTGACTGTTGATGACCTTCCCGCCTCCCTTGACGACAATGTCCACGGCTTCCTTGCGGATCCCCTCTTTTTCTTCGTTGGACAATTTGGCGTCAACGATAACGATCAATTCATATTTTTTGATTGTTTCCGTTTTCTGCATTTTTTTCCCTTCTGTTATTGAACTGATCCATGGCCTTGCTCATGCCCTCTTTCAACCAAACCAGGCAACATTCCGTCGCCCTTTCAACAAAATCATCCAATTTCTTTCTTTCCTCTCTACCAAACTCCGTTAAAACATATTCCGCCGTATCCGCCCCCTGATCCGGAGAACCTATCCCAAGACGCAAACGACCAAATCCCTGATTTCCCAGATGCTGGATGACGGAATTCAAACCGTTATGGCCGCCGTCACTTCCCCTGGATCGTATCCTCAACTGTCCGAAATCCAGATGAAGGTCGTCGCAAACAACCAACACATCCTCCAAATCCAGGGCCTTCTTCTCAACCGTCTGCCTGACCGCCGGCCCCGAACGATTCATGTAAGTCAACGGCAGAAGGCACCAAAACCTTTTTTGGTCCACATGGCCTTGGGCCATCAAGGCGTTTGTGAAAGAACTCGTTTGGAAACGGATCCCCTGCCCTTCAGCCACACGGCGAACGACGAGAAATCCGAGGTTATGGCGCGTGTACTCGTAATTCTTTCCGGGATTTCCTAATCCTACAATGAGTCGTGATTCGGACAATATCTGACCCGCCGTTATTCTTTGGCCTTCCCTTCCGCCTTTGGTTCTTTCTTCTCTTCGGCCTTGGCCTCCGCCGGCGCTTCCTCTTTCTTCTTCTCCTTCAGCACCTCTGGCTCCTTGGGCGCGCCCTCCGCCGGGACCTCCACCTCTTCCCTCATCGGCGGTACAACCGACACAAGAATAGACGCCGGATCGTGTCTGGTGCGAACGCCCTGAGGCAGGATGATATCTCTGACATGGATCGCATCACCGATTTCCAATGCGCTGACATCGATCTCGATGGCCTGCGGGATATTCATGGGCAGACAGATGATATCCAATTCCCAAAGAGCATGATCCAAAGATCCGCCGTCACGTTTGACCCCGATGGGGTCTCCCTTGGCGGCGATCGCCACCTTGACTTCTATTTCTTTGGTGAGGGAAATACGGTTGAAATCGATGTGTACCAGTTCCTCGGAAACCGGATTGTGCTGCTCTTCCTTGATGATGGCGGAATAATCTCCCAATTCCTTGTCCCCCTCCATCACATGAATACGGAAAATGAGACTCTGACCGCGATGCTGACGCATAACGCGTTCATAATCGCTCCGTTCCACCTTGATGCTGATTGGGCTTTTTTTCTCACCATAAACCACCGCCGGGATAAAACCATTCCGGCGCACACTTTTGATTTTCCGTGTTCCCACCTGACTTCTTTGCTGAACATTCAATTGAATCTCGTCCATGTTAGTCTACCACCTTTTCTTATCGTGTTTCATCAAATAGACAGCTGATGGATTCCTCCGAATGAATCCGATGGATGGCCTCTCCCAAAAGAGAGGCCACTGTCACGACTTTGATTTTGGGAATCTTCTTGGATCCCGTCAAGGGAATGCTGTCTGTGATCACAACCTCTTTGAGGGCCGTGCAATTTTTGATGCGCGAGATCGCCGGCCCCGAAAGGATGCCGTGGCTGGCGGCCGCATAAACATCCTTGACCCCATCTTTGGTCAAGGCGTCAATCGCCTCCATGATCGAGCCTGCCGTGGCAATGATGTCGTCCACCAGAATGGCATTTTTTCCTCTCACACTTCCCAAAATGTGCATCACCTCGGTTTCATCGGGACCGCTTCGCCGCTTGTCCACAATGGCTAACCCCGCGCCCAAACGTTTGGCATAAGCCCGGGCCATCTTGATACCGCCGACATCCGGCGAGACCACCACCAGATTCCGTAATGTCTTATTCTGAAAGTACTCGCAAAGCTCATTGATGGCGTAAAGATGATCCACCGGGATATCAAAAAATCCCTGTATCTGGTTGGCGTGCAGATCCATCGTCAAGACACGGTTGGCGCCGGCGGCCACAATCAGATTCGCCACCAGTTTGGCGGTGATCGGAACCCTCGGCTGATCCTTGCGGTCCTGCCGCGCGTATCCATAATAGGGCAGCACCGCGGTGATGCGCTTTGCCGAAGCCCGCCGGGCCGCGTCAATCATAATCAAAAGCTCCATCAGATGATCATTGGTGGCCGGACACGTCGACTGTATGATAAAAACATCTTTTCCCCTGATGTTTTCTTTGATCTCAACCCTGATCTCTCCCTCGCTAAACTGCGAGACCAGGACATCGGATAAAGGAACATTCAGATGTTCGCAGATATTCCTGGCCAGTTTAGGATTGGCATTGCCTGAAAGAACCGCTAAGCCGTTCATCCCCGTTTTCTCCTCAAAATGATTTTTGCCGGCACACCCACCGCGATACCGCCGTCCGGAACAACTTTGCCCTTGGTCACAACGCTCCCTGCCCCCACAACGGCCTCCCGTCCGATCTTCACCGGAGCAATCAAAATGGAATCGGATCCGATGAATGCGCCGTTTCCAATCGTTGTCGGATTTTTTTGCCGGCCATCGTAATTGGCCGTCACCGTTCCCGCTCCGATATTGACATTGGACCCGATGCTGGCATCACCCAAAAACCCAAAATGTTTCATGAGGGTCTGATCACCGATCTGCGTGCGGGAGACTTCCGTAAAATTGCCGATCTGGACGTCATTGCCGATCCTGACCCCCGGTCTCAAATGGGCGAAAGGGCCGATCACGCAGCGGTTTCCAATCCGGACGTCCTTCTCAATATACGTGAAAGGACGGATGCATGTGTCTTTTCCGATCCTAACACTGTCGTCGATGTAAGTCGTGTGCGGGTCGACAATGGTGGCCCCTTTGAGCATCAGCCGCTTGAGGACCCTCCTGCGGAGGATGCCTTCCGCAGCCGCCAAATCCTCCCTCGTATTGATCCCTAGCCCTTGTGCATGATCTTCGGTTGTAACCGTCTCAACTTTCAAACCCTGCGCATGGAACAAATCAATGATATCCGTCAGATAAAATTCTTTCTTTCTTTTGTTCAACCGGATCTGTCTGAGCGTTCGAAAAAGATCCCCGGCCCGAAAACAATAAACACCCACATTGATCTCGGCGATGCCACGCTCGGATGCCGTGAGGTCATTCTCCTCGCGGATGGCGACGACCGCGCCTTTTCCGTCGCGGATCACCCGGCCGTATCCGGCAGGACAATCCACAACCGCCGTCAAAAAAGTGCAAGAGACCTTTGTCTTTTTATGTCCCGCGATAATCTTTTGAACGACTTCCTTCTGAAGAAGCGGCGTATCGCCGCACAAAATCAGCACGTCGCCGTTGTAATTCTGAAAATGCGTTTCCACACGCCTCACCGCATCGGCCGTGCCAAGCAAACGCGGCTGTTCGACGGCGATCAATTCCCGCGAAAGAGACTTTCGGACACTGTCGCTCCCGTGTCCAATCACCACATATATTTTCAAAGAACCGACGGCATGGGCCGCATCCAAGACATACTGCAGTATCGGCCGGCCGCAGACCTCATGCAAAACCTTAGGGGTGTCGGATTTCATCCGCGTCCCTTTACCTGCCGCCAAAACAATTGTTTTCAAATTCCGCATAACCAAATGCCCAGATATATCTTTTATCAATCCTGATTCGACGCCCCTTAGGGTCTCCGTAAGTCAAGCACTCATTTACTGCCCAGCCAGGGCTCGAACCTGGAAAAGCAGATCCAAATTCTGCTGTGTTACCGATTACACCACCGGGCAATATCGTAAAAAATTATTCGTCGCCTTCCGCCGAGGTGCCCCCTAAAAATTTTCCTCCGGCGTCCTCTTTTTGATAGGCCTCCAGGATCTTTGTCTGCAGATGCTCACGAAATTCCTGAGTGATCGGATGAGCGATATCGCGGTGTTCCGTTTTAGCATCCGGTGTTTTCTGTTGATCAGTGCCCGGGGGGAGTGCTGCCCCGCAATGATTGCAAAATCTGCTTCCGACCTCATTTCGGAAATGACATCTGAGACACGCGTTCTTGACCTTGCGCGAAGGCATCGCGATGAACAAAGCATGCGATCCCTGAATGACCTTGATATTCCGCACCACAAAAACATTGTCAAAGGTTACTGTCACATAGGCCCTCAGCTTTTTATCCTGTCCTTCCTTTGAGAAAATGCGGATTTCCGTGATCTCCATACCCTCAACTCCTCTCTCAAAAAAGAGTTCTCACAACAAATACCTGGCTGAAACGTCTTGATAAGATGGATTTGATGTGCTGGGCCTCTTTTTGTGTTGAGGTGATCCCGAACACGGCAGGACCGCTGCCTGATATCATAACCCCTTGAACATTCAAAGACTTTAGCCGCTGCTTGATCTTTTCTAACCCCGGAGAAAAACGGATCATGACCTCCTGGAGATCATTGGTCAACAATTTCCCGACCTCAGAGACATGATTTTTTCCCAAATGATGGAGAAAAATATTAACATTATCATCCGGATTTGTCAACTCCAATTTCAGCCCCCCATAGACCTCGCGGGAGTACATTTTCAAGCGAGGAACCACCAGAACATGCCACAACTGCGTTGAGATACCCAATATCTTAATATGATCACCCTTTTGGGTTCCCAACGCCCAGGGGGAGTCATACAAAAAAAAAGCCACATCACTGCCAATCTGACGGGCATAAGATAAAAGTTGCTGACGGCTTAACTCCAGCCGCCAAAGACGATTCAAGCCCAAAAGGACAGTGGCGGCATTGCTGGATCCTCCGGCCAGACCGGCCGCTACGGGAATACGTTTTGTGATCGTGATATCCACACCGTTTTTGACCCTCAAGTCGCGTTGAATCTTCTGGGCCACTTGATAAACGAGATTTTTAGGACCCTTGGGAACATGAAGATGACTGCAATGGATCCGAATCCTGCCGATAGAATTAGATTTGATGCGGATTTCATCCTTGAGATCAATACGCTCAAAGACGGTGACAATATTGTGAAAACCGTCCGGCCTTTTGTTTAAGACTGTCAGGAAAAGATTCAATTTGGCGGGAGATGACAGGAGTAAACTATTCATTCCACACGATGTTGATCCCTGATGCCTCTTAAAATATGACAGGAGTTAAAAACTCTGACGGGCCTGGCTGTTTTTTACGGTATTGATCTTTGTCGAGACTTCTTCCTGATCTGGCAGGAGCTTAAGGGAGAGTTCCCAATATTTGACAGCCTCTTCCATGCGATTCAATTTATGATAAACATCTCCGATGTGATCGCAGATCACCGGATCTTGAAGCAACCCATCGGCCTTGACCAGGATTTCCAACGCCTTTTCATACATCCCCTTTTTATAATAAATCCAACCGAGACTATCCAAGTAAGCGCCGTTGTTCGAATCGATCTTCAAAGCGCGCGTAATCAAATCCATCGCTTCATCGAGATTCTTCCCTTCCTCTGTATAAAGGTATCCGAGAGTATTGAGACTCCCGTCATGCTCGGGGTCTATCCCGATGGATTTTTTAAGCACCTCGATAGCGCGGTCTTTTCGATCGATCTCCAAATACAAGGATCCGATCATATACATCACATCCGCATTCTGCGGCTCGAAAACGAGAATCCTCTCGAATTGCTCAACAGCCTTGTCATATTTTCGCTGTGAATAATACAACTGTCCCAAATACTTGTAGATCTCGACATTTTGAGGCTCCGCCTGTGAAAACGTCTTTAAGATGAATTCATATTCCTCGCCGGCTTTATCATACTGTTTTTGATTCGAATAGATCAGGGCCAACAAATAATGAGACTGCAGATCCTCGGGATTGAGCTGATGAACGAGCTTCAACTGCTCCACCGCCTCAGACAGCATGTTCAAACGGGCATAACCCATCCCCAGGCGCAAACGGATCAGATAACTTCCCTTGTCAAATTGCGCCGCCTTTTCGTATTCCAACACCGCATGATTCGGCTGTTCCAGGAGATCATAGCGATTCCCCAGACAATAATGCGCCAGACTCTTGGCCATGGCCACACGCTGTTCATGGACAAAGGCCTCCGCCTTCACCGGACAAACCAAAACAGCTACCCCCACACCCAGACAGCTCAATGTGTTTAACACGGCTGACCGCATGGCCCTCACCCCTTTTCGGGTACCTTGACAGTTTTGTTTGTGAAGCCCCACGGGCTTACGCCCGTGCGGAATCCCGCCCGAACGCCAATGGCTGCTTCGCAGCCTATCCACGACTTTATAACCGTGGCGTTCTGGGTGCGGGGTCAAAGTACGAGTTACTTCCAATCGCGCTTCTTGAGATGACGTAACGACTTTCTCAATTTTTTGCGCTTATGAGTCCTGATCTTGCGTTTTTTTCTCTTCCTGCCGCACGGCATAGGACTGACCCCTTCTCCTGTTGGGTGGTTAATAAATCACTTTGTTCAACGGATATTCGATAATCCCCTGAGCGCCAGCCCTCTTCAATCTGGGAATCAAAGTCCGCACGATCCCCTCGGAAATCACGGTTTCAATAGCCAGCCACCCCTGGCGGCTAAGGGTTGATATCGTCGGATCTTTCAAGGACGTCAAAAGATTCAAAACCTTCTTCAAATCTTTTTCCTTCGCATTCATCTTCAAACCGACCATATTGTTGGCTGCAATAGCCCCCTGCAAAAGCATCACAATCTGATCCATCTTTTTTTTCTTCCATGGATCCTCGCAGGCCTTTGTGTTGGCAATAAACTGCGTGGTTGACTCA
This sequence comes from uncultured Planctomycetales bacterium, assembly GCA_964365515.1. GTDB lineage: Bacteria > Omnitrophota > Gorgyraeia > Zapsychrales > Zapsychraceae > CAYIQK01. Next base: position 25,299 of record CAYIQK010000002.1, read on the forward strand.
CAGACCGTTGAGACGATGCGCAGATTATGAGCCCGCAGACTGCTGCCGGTCTCTGTCAACTCCACAACCGCATCCACAAGCCCGTCAGCCACCTTCGCCTCCGTTGCCCCCCAGCTGAATTCGACCTCAGCCTTCACGTTATTCTTCTTCAAATACCGCCTGGTGACGTTGACCACCTCGGTGGCAATCCTTTTGCCCTCCAAATCCTTGACAGACTTGACAGAGGACTTCTCCGGCACGGCCAAAACCCACCGGACCTTCACGGAGCTCTGTTTGGCGTAAACCAGATCCGCCAGCATCACGACCTTTGAACCGTTCTCGAGCACCCAGTCAGCGCCGGTGATGCCGCAATCCAATGCCTGTTCTTCGACATAACGGGACATCTCCTGAGCCCGTAAAAGAACCGGCTCAATTTCCGGATCGTCAATGGACGGGAAATAAGAACGGCCGGAGACGTAGATTCGAAATCCCGCCCGCTCAAAGACCTTGACCGTGGCTTCCTGCAGGCTCCCCTTGGGCAATCCTAATCTGAGTTTGCGCATCTTGTTGTATCCTAGGATGTTATTGACTTTTGCTCACTTTGATGTGAAAAAACAAAATATTATATCTTTCCACATTGGCCTTGTAAAGCGATTTTCTTGATGATCGGTAAAAGTATAGTATGAAAGATCTTCTCTCACAAGGTTTAAATAATTTGCGGGAGAAAAGAACGCAAAGGCACGAAAATCGCTTGTCAAAGGCAGACGCAAACGATATAATTACTTCCATTATGTTGAAACTCTTGCGCAAGAAAGGTGTCGCCAAAAAAATCCTGTGGGTTATTGCCATTGTGATCATCCTTTCCTTCGGCTTCTTTGGAACCGCCTATCTCTTAACCGGCAGGGAAACGACCTCTGACGCCGGCAAAATCTTCGGCCGGAACATCCCCCTCAATGTCTTCAACGATGCTTATCAGCAGGTCAGGATTCAGGCCATCATCCGTTTCGGCGATAAATTCCGTGATATCGCCCAATTTCTGGACCTCGAGGCGCAGACCTGGGACCGCCTCATCCTTTTACGTGAAGCGAAAAAAAGAAAGATCAAAATCACCGACCAAGACGTCATCAAAGGCATCCAACAATACCCATTCTTTCAACGGGACGGCCGGTTTGACCCTCAGCTATATAATGACGTTCTGCGTTATGCGTTTCGCGTCACAGCACGGGATTTTGAGGAAGGCATCCGCGATAATCTCAAACTGATCAAACTGTTCGAAGGGGAAACAGCATCCGCCCATGTCTCAGACAAGGAAATCTTCGAGGCCTATCAAAAACAGAACGAAAAGATCCAAGTCAGCTACATCCTCGTCTCAGCGGACCAATTTAAAAATGAGGTTTCATTTCAGGAAGAAGAGGCCATGGCCTATTATTCAGACCACAAGTCAGAATTTTTAATCCCCGCCATGGTCAAGGTGGAATACATCAGTCTTGATTTTCCTGAAGAGACACCGCAGGAACCGGAAAGCGCCTCTGCGAAGGAAGATCAAGGAAAAGAAAAAACTTCGTCTCCCGCGGTATCCGAAGACGCGAAAAAAACGGTCAGAGACAAGGCCCAAGAGATTTTTAAAAAACTCCTGATCTCCCCGGACATGCAGAAAATAGCTCTAGAGCATAACCTGACAGTCCAAACAAGCAATTTCTTCAGCATGGAACAACCCGATTTATCGCTGGGATGGTCATATGAACATCTCAATAAGATCTTTCAACTCGGCCCCAATGAAGTCAAAGACCCCTTTGAGACACCAACCGGTATCGTGATCGTTCAAATGAAAGAAAAAAAAGAGGCCTACGTCCCGCAATACCCTGAGGCCAAGGAAAAAAACCAAGACGCCCTGTTAAGAAACAAGGCCAAATCCGTTGCCAAACAAAAAACCGATGAATATCTGCAAGCCATCCTAAAAACCTTTGAAGAATCGAAAATCAAAGATTTTCCAAAGACAGCCAAGAATATGGGACTGGAAATCCATCAAACGCCTGCTTTTGCCCGGGGGGAATACTTACCACAGATCGGCATCTCGAAAGAATTTCAAGAAGCCGCCTTTCATCTCAGTGAGGAGAACAAACTGAGTGAAGTTGTTGAGGTGGAAAAAGGCTTTTCTATCCTTCATCTGGACACATCTATGCCCGCGGACAAAGACGAGTTTGAAAAACAGAAAGAAACCCTCACTGCGTCTATCCTCGACGAACGTAAAAATCAACTCTTTAACGAATTCCTCACCAGATCAAGGCTTGGGGCAATGCTGGAAGATCATATCTCCAAACTGAAAAATCAACCCACCCGAGACACCCCCTAAAAGGCATCCCTTGAGGCCGGGAGCGGACGTAAGGCATTCAACCCGTCAACGCTTAAGTTTCCGTTTGGCTTGCTCATGCATCTGGTCAAAGGCATCGGCATTCGGGACCTTCAACACATACGGCAGCATATAGCCGAGCCAGCACAAACCGGCCGTCATCCAGGATATGGAGGCCCAGCCGAGAAAACGAAAATAAGCATCGGGGAACCAAATCAGCAGTATCCGTTTCGTCAACGCTAACGCAATCCCTGCCAAGACTACCCACAAAATCCACAAGGGCCTTTGCAATTTTTCCCCGGCCCCGGCGTGGGAAAGAATCACCATGGATGCGATCGCAAACGTCAGGAGACTGAACCCGCCGATAAAAGCCAGGTGAAGCATCACGACGCGGTATTGAGGGAAAAAGGCCGTCATCCAAAAACCCAATGTGACCATCCACGCCGAGATCCAGGCCAGCCACACATGAAGATCGGATGACAGACGGATCTTCGGCAAGACCCTCGTCCATCCGAAAACCGTCGTGATCACCAAAGCCCTCACACCGTATGCCGCCCTCAAGTATCCCAGCCCGCCCAGCCAAAAACTCAAAAACAAGGAAATGGCACACAACAGATAAAGCGGCATCGTCTTGTCGCGGCTGTGCCACGATGTCTTCTCGACACTGCAGGCCTCACCGTCATGTCCTGGCGGCGGCTGGCTCGGGGCATAAGTCCCCATGATCCGCGGGATCAAAAATCCACCGACTCCGACGACGACGCACAATAGAAACCCCTGTTCCATCATGGGTTTACCGACACTGATGACGAAAACAGGCAGGATCTTCAATTGGCCGAGAATCAATAACAGTGTCCCGGCCAGGCCATGAATAACGGCAACGGGAATCCACAGCAGTTCCTTGGGCAGTTCGCCGGGCATGGTTGACTTTTCCATCCGAAAAATGCGCTTGAGGGCAAACCAAACGAGGAAAACCAGCCAGATGATATAACAGGTCTCGGCCAATACCCACGCGCCGGCCTTGAGAAAACTCATAATTCCCAAGATGAAAATGAGGAAGAGGAGGATTTCTCTGCCTTTGGCATGCGCTGTGCCCGTGAACCGGGGAAGGGCCGTCGTCAGAAAACCAGTTACAAAACAACTCATATACACAAGAACCTGCATGGAGGAATGGAAAAACCCTGTGTATGTCTTAGACCATCCCAGGAAATAAAAAAGCCATGGGCTGACGCCCACCACCCCCATCAAGATCCCCAGGGGAAAGAAAAGGCGGAAAGGCTCGCGGCAGATTGCGTTGAATAAGAGTTTCATGCGGATGACACAACCCTCAGTAGGAATGCCCATTGCAACAGGTCTTATACTTCCCCTCCGGCGTGTTTTGCATCTTTTGAAAAATTCCAGCCCGTTCCTGATCCGAAGTCTGATCATCAAGGGAGGGGTATAGGATATTTTCTTCTTTGAAATTGTGTTCTCCCAGAACATTCTCAAGCAGACGTTCCTCCAAGTCGCTGTCGGGATCCTGCCTCTGGACTTTCTTGTGAACGGCCTCCAGGGCCTGCTCGATCTGCCGGTGTTCCTCACGCATGACAAAGGTCGGACCCTCGTCCGCCATGCCTGTCTTCTCTTCAAAAACAGGGAAAAGGATCTCTTCCTCCCACAAGATGTGGCGCTGAAGGCCAAATTTGAACTTCTTGAAATACTCTTTGGCCTCGGAATAATTTTTCCGTTTCAACTCCTTAAACTTCTTGAAATATCCGTCCAGCTGATCATGATCATCGGCATAATATTTAGAAATGGTGGATTCTGACATTTGGGTCTCCTTTCAATGGCCGCTATTTTCTTTTTTGACGACTTTGATCGTTTCCCCCGTCGTTAACATCCCTTCCTTGATCACCCGCGCATACATGCCGTGGCGGCCGATGGCGTCTTCCTTAAGCTTGGGGTGAATAGCGTCCATCACAGAACACGGTTTTCGCACCTTGGACAATTCGATGACAACCCCGCCGGAGAATTGAAGCACTGTCCCAACGGGGAGACTATTGACATGCAGATGCCTCACGGTTAGGTTTTCCCCCGTTGCTCCGGGCGCTAAGGAGTAACCATTGCCGCCGAGCTCGTTGAACTTTTCCTCATCCTGAAGACAGACCGCCTGTAATGGCGTGCAGTGTTTCTCATGATTGTGCCCGTCGCCTTCCAATCCTGCCTGTGTGATCCGCACAGACGTAACAGGCCGCTTGGGAATACCCCCGGACGAAATATTAACGGAAAGTACGAAAGACTGATCCTTCATGCGGTCATTCATTCCATCACCTCACCCCTTGACATCCCCTGCAACCGGCCAGATCCAGCAAATCAGCCTGGGTCAGACTGTTTTCCTCTGCAATCCGTCTCAACACAGTCCCTCTGCGGTCTTCGTCGAGGAAAGAAAAAATTTTTCCAAAATCCCGGTCTCGATCCTGCGCCGGGACAAGAAGCGGGTGACCCTTCTTTTTCAACCTGGCCTCAACATAAAGATCCCACAAAAGACGAAAACGGTCTCTCATCAGATTGTTCTGCGCCTCGGTCTCTCCGCATAGGATCGGATCCGGCGCATATCGAAAATGCGCATTGAGCATATCACAAATGTGCATAAACTCAAAACGCAAAAATGCCTCCAAAAAGAAACGATCCA
>CAYIQK010000002.1:30395-37922 GCA_964365515.1 uncultured Planctomycetales bacterium
TTTGAAAAGCCTTAAGGCAAACGAAGGAATCCACTGACTGGGATGTTCGCTGATGAACCGCTGTGAGGCCTCCCTGCAGATGATGGCATTCTGCTGTCCATCGTTGACAATGGCGTAAGCCTCCTTGAGAAGAAGATAATGCACAAATTCGCATTCCACGCCGACATGATCCACCCGTTCATGTTTTGTCGCATTGATTTTTAACCCGAAGGCCCGATAAAAGGCCGCGATATCGCTCAACTGCTGCGGCTGGCGATGCGTATGTTCTTGTCCATATTCCAGTTCATACGCCGGCACCGGTCCCTGCACCGTATGTCCTAAGCATAACTCATACTGGCGTATCCATTGATCCAGCGGGGTCTCCTCAATCTGCGTCTTTAGCAATTTGAAAGAATCCGCCAATGGAGCCTTGTCAGGAAAACAAACCCTCTCCAGCGCCTCTTCCCATTGGACAAGCCCCTCTTTCCAAGAGAAATCCGCGGTCATCGTCTGGGGATGCCGGTAAAGCCGCGCGAGAAACTGATAGATCAGACTTCTGGCTAAGAGATTGTCTGTCTCAGATGGTATTTTGATGTTTGTCTGGTCTGACATAGAAAGGTTCTTCCACTTGGGTCCGGAAAATCTCCTCCCCGGCCTGATTGTACGCAATCACCGTGTCATTATAAAGCGTGAACGGTTTGCCGTGGATCTCTGTTTCAAAGACCTTCGGACCTTCCTCGATCTTGTATTTGAATATGATCCGATTCGACTTCCGGAAGAGCTGCTGGACAGCCAAGAGTTCCCTGTCGGGCACCATATAAGTGTCAATGGCGTGGTCAACACCGGGACCGAACATCTGTTTTAAAAAAGAACGGGGAACCCACCGGGGCGGGATATAATATCCGTTGGGCTCGGTGCCAAACTGAGGATATAAAGGAAGGGCCACCTTGGCGACCTTGATGAGATAATAAAGAGGATTGTAACGGTCTTCCGTCCAACCGCCGTCTTCGTTGATCCCCACCAGCCCCTGCAGACGAATCTGCCCGATGCAGGCCGCCATACAACGGGTCTCCATGGGCTGTCCTTTGGTCTCTGGATCCTTCCCCTCCAGACGGGGATAACAGGCGATGCACTTTTCCGTCACGCGGGTGGTGGGGCGATACATGGCCTTTTTATAAGGACAGGCCTCGACGCATTTGCGGTAACCGCGGCAACGGCTTTGATCGACCAAGACAACCCCGTCCTCGGGACGTTTGTAAATCGCCTGCCTCGGACAGGCCGCGAGACACGCCGGATAAGTGCAGTGATTACAGATCCGCGCCAGATAAAAAAACCACGTCTTGTGTTCGGGAAGATTCACGCCTTCCTCGTGGAACCGGCCTTTTTTGCCCTCTCCCCCAAAAGCCGTATCCTCATAAATGTTCGGGAACCGCCATTCTTCATCCGTCGGCAGATACCCCAAAACGCGCTGAGAGTCCTCTCCGATATTTTTCTGAGCCGCCTCAAAGACCGTCATCCCTTCAAAAGTCTCGCCGTTCCACCGCTGTTTCCCGGGATTCACCCCATCGAGCAAATTCAACAGTTTGACGTCCCAAAACTGCGGATATCCGCCGTAAGGCTTGGTTTCGACATTATTCCACCACATGTATTCCTGGCCTTTGGAAAACGTCCAGGTCGACTTGCAGGCCATGGTGCAGGTCTGACAGCCGATACAGCGGTTCAGGTTGAAGACAAAGGCAAATTGCCGCTTGGGATGATGCTCCGGGAACGGATACTCCATCTTGCGGTTGATCTGCCAGTTATGAACTTGACTCATTGGATCCCCCTTTAACGGCGACGCCACCAACTCATGGCCTCGGCAATCACCCCACGAATGAAATCATCCCCTTTTTGTTTCCAGACAAGGTGAGGGCCCTGATAAAACGGATTCTTAAACATCTGCTCAAGCTTCTCTGCACTCCAGCCTTCCCTCACGAATTCCTCGGCGAAACAAAGCGCCATATCGCGAAGCTCGGCCTCGCTTTGACCAGGCAGTTGAACGCCGATCATTTCCATCGGATCATCCGGTTCGTATGCCTTATGACCAGAATTCTTCATCAGCCACCTCGCCTTGAACAAAGGAACCTTTCAAATATTTTTTCATCGCATCGTTTTCATTGGCCGGGGTGTATCCGGTCGTGGCGGGTTTCCACACGCCGCGGCCGTCGAGACCGCCGTCTTCGGCCTTGGTGATCTTAACCAATGTCTCTTTGGGAACCGTATTGACGGCATGATTGTCGGCCTCGCCGCCGAAGATGAACGACATAAAAACCTTCGCCTTGTGAAAAAGGGTGTCCGTCTGGTGCATGGGCATATGCCAGTTGCGCGTGATACTCTGCTGGGAACCGTAACGGAAGTTAGCCTGATAAGCGCCGCCTTCAGAGAGGGCCCGCTTATCCCGCCGGGTCTCATGCGCCTTCACCGATTTTTCCGTCGCGATATAAGTGCCGTGTTTCATCATGGTGATGTGATATGGATACGCCGCATTGTATTTCGCCCGGAGCATGAGACGCGCCACCTTGTAGAAAGGATCCGCGGGACTCGCGCCCACATACGGCCTGTCCGCCGGATTCGCGTCCACATAAACATAATCCCCGTCATTAATACCTAAGTCGCGCGCCGCCTGAGGATTCATATGAAGCTGATGTTCACCCACACCTGGGGTTCTTTTGTCCATCCGGTAAGGATCCCCGAAATTGGAATCCCAGATCTGATGCCAGTCCACGTTGCTCCAGAGGGAATGAACGCGGTGGCGGCTTTTGGGAGTGAGACAATAGAATTGAAATCCTTTTTCCCAAAGAAAATTCTTTGTTTTCTTCACCTCTGTCCAGGGGAGCTTGACATTGCGAATCGTCCGCTTGTCCCAATGCTCTTCGTCGCGGGAAAGGCCGTAATCATTCGGCCGGATATAAGGGTTGCTGGTGACGATCACGTTCGGCAGATAAGGGGTCGCCTCGGGCCCTTCCCTGTGAACGATGAAATTCTCCCCGTATTCGATGGCCTCCGGCACATCCGCGTAAGCGTGCAGGCGTCCCGTATCCGTGTGGAAAGGCTGATCCTCGTGAACTTGTTCCCAGAAAGGAATTCTCGGGTAAGTGCGAAAAAGCATGAGCGCTCCGCCGGGCGGGCCGTATTTGCCGGCCATGATATCATCCAGTTTGTAGCCGGTTGTCGTCGTCGAAGAATCCAGAAGCCTCTGGATATAAATCTCACGTTTCCCTTCCAGTGCGAATTTCCAGTAATCATCAAACCGTTGATCTCCGGTCAGCTCCCCCAATTTTTGGGCGATCTGGGAGAGGATGACCAAATCATCGCGGCTTTCAAAAATCGGCGGGATGCCGCCTTTCCAAATTTGCAAGAACGGATTCGAACACGAGGCCGTGACCTCCAGCCCCTCGAATTCCAGCCAGCTGTTCGCCGGCAGGGCGATGTCCGAATACTCGACGGAGGCCGTCATCTGGATATCAATGGAGACAATCATCTCCACGTTCGGATTGACGTTCTTGATCATCTCATAGCAATGCTTGGCATTGTTGATGAGATTGACGTTGGTGTACATGAGCACCTTGGAGGGTGTCGGCATATGGGTCTCCCCAGTGAAGACCTTTCGTCCCTCTTTGGGTGTGTCGACAATCAAGGGTCTATCGCCGTGATTCCAGTAGGCGGGCTCCTCGTCTTTGAAATACGGCTTCACCTTAACCTCATCCCCCTTCGCCTCGACATTGAGGTTAGGATGAAAGGGATCTTCCGCTACCCATCCCTTGAATCCCGGCCCTGTCCAGGGAGACCCTTGGAAAAGCGCGGCCTTGTAATTTCCCGCCCAGCCAAAGGCGCCGGCCCCGCGCTGGCCGATATTGCCGGTCAGCATCAAAGGAAGATAGACAGCCCTGTTCATTTCGGTGGCATGAAACCAATGATTGATCCCCTCGCCCTGATGAATAGCGACGGGCTTGATGGCGGCAATGTCTTTGGCCAACTGGACAATCAAATCTTTGGGGGCATGAGTGATCTCAACAACGGTGTGCAAGTCATAATCCTGAAGATGGATTTTGTATAAAGAAAAAAGCGTCATGACCTCGATCTCTTTTCCGTCGACGCCCATCACCTTGAAAGTCCCCTCCAGGGCAGGCTGGGAAACCTTCTTCGAGAGGCGTTCCCCCACATCGTCGCGCGTGACAGCCGCCGGCTGACTGCCCGCGGCGTCCCAGGCTACAAAATCCCCCAGTTTTTCGTATTGCTCCTGCTTGAGCCCCTGGATTTTGAAACTCGGGCCCTCCGGAGAAAGCCCCAATTTATAATCAGCAAAAACCTCGTGGGCACGCAGGCGCCTCAAGGTGTCTGTCCGCACCAAGAGAGGAAAATCCGTAAACTTAAGGACAAAATCCTTGTCATACCATCCCTTGTCCATCATCAAACGCGTGATCCCTAAAAAGAGCGCCGCGTCCGTCTGCGGACGAATCGGAATCCAATAGTCAGATTTTGTCGCCGGCGGACTGTATTCAGGGGTGATGGTGACGAGCTTGGCCCCCCGCTCCATGCACTCGATGAACCAATGGCTGTCGGCCAACTTGTTCTCGACAAGATTTTTCCCGTCCTGGATGATGAGTTTGCTGAAACGCAGATCGTTAAAATCGCAATCGGCATTCTGAAGACCATGAACCCACGGATGCCCAGGCGCCTGATCGCCGTGCCAGGTGTAATTCGACCATGCCCGGCCGCCCTTGGCTTCTTTCTCATCCACCCCGCGGATGTTGACATCCAAAAGAGCCATCGTATTGCACAGGCGGTACATCCCGTATTTGCCAAAAACGCCCAAAAGCCCCATGCCGCCGCGCAGCTTGAACGTCCTCGTTCCAGCGCCGTGCATCGCATCGACCATTTCCGGCGGATATCCCTGATCAAGAAGCCTCTTTTTTCCTTCCTCGCCGCTGTATCGTTTCCCAATGGCGAGGAAGGCATTGCCGATATACGTGTAGACCTCATCCCACGAAATCTTCTCGAAGGTGTCTGTCCCCCGGGAATCAAATTTGTATTTTGTTTTGTTCTCAGGGGTTAATTCGGGGAATCCGTCCGTCGCCCACTGGCGCCACCCGTTGCGGATGATCGGATGTTTCAGGCGGTAAGGCCCGTAAGCCAGCCGATGAAAGGTGAATCCTTTCGCGCACTGACGCGGATTCCAGCTGGAGGTGGCTTTGTTGCCGTAAAGATCGGCATAATTCTGATAATCGTATTGGGAACCAAGCCGCACCACAACGCCGTTTCGCACGTAAGCCAGCACCCGGCAGGCATGGGTGTCATTGGGGGAACAGACCCATGAAAAGGTGCTGTCATATTGATACTGATCACGGTAAATTTTTTCCCAGTCCCTGTCGGGATAAAACTGCAGGGGATTTTCAACTCCCTCGATGGGTTCCAGCGCCCACAGATCAACAAGACCCTTCGATCCTAAGAGGATGCCGAATCCAGCTGTGCTTGAAATCTGAAGGAATTGGCGGCGCGTTATGCCCATGTGTTTTCTCCCTTATCTTTCTAAAATCAACTCATTCCAGATGGAAACCATTTTCTGGCCGTTGCGGTCTCTGTGGCTCCCATCCCAAACGGCAAAGGCGACACTGGCCGATCCGCCGGCGTCAAAACTCAATCCCCCTTCATCCGAAGAGGTTAATGAACGGACAAAGATGACATGCCATGTGCCGTTATCCCAGACACCCCGGGCATCAACGTTTTCAGATTTCGGCAGTTGAGTCATCAATGTTCCCAGCCCCGAAGCCATTCCTTCTTCGGCTGTTCTCTGTGCCGTTGGATCCGACAAAGGATTGCCGGCGCCCCAGCCGGTCAGATACCGCGGATCGTGAAATTGCGCCTTTGAACCGCCGGCGTCGAAAGATTCACCGTGCACATAATTTTTTTGAGATTCGTACCAATCCACGGCGGCGTTGGGATATTCGGTTTCAATATCCTGACGATTTTCCCCGACGTTCTCCCAACCGGCCTTCCAATGCCACAAATACACCGGATGCTGAGCGGCCCCCATGCCAAAAAACGGCGGGTCCTTCTCCTTGGAAAATTCCAGGGCCGCCCCATCCGAGAAAGAATGGACATTCGCGACGACATCATCTTTCTGGGGGTCGGACCATTGCAAATCAAAAGCGATTTGATCTTTGTTGTGAAGGGCCTTGACCTCAATGCCTTGGATATGATCATCCCTCCACCATAAAGGAGTCACAGCGATATAAACCGGCTTCACAGCCGCCCATTGCGGATCCAAGGGGTTGAGCGCGATCTCCGCGTCTATTTTTTGCGCCTTGATCCGGTTACGCTTCAAACGCACGCGCTCTTCCATCCCTGGATTAGAAAGCGACTGGACAAAATGGATCATGTCCCAAATCTGGTCGTCGGTGAATATCCCTGTGTAACTGGGCATCGGCGAACCCGGGATACCGGCGATCATCCTGCGGTAAAGATCGGCCGATCCCGGAGATCCTTTGAAGATACCGGCAGTCAGATCGCGAGGTCTGACGGGATAACCCAAATTGGTGATCATCTCCTGGCGGCCGTCTCCTTTTCCTTCGATGCCGTGACAGCCGGCGCAAGAGGCCGCGAAGAGCTTGCGGCCGTTCTCCAACCGTTCGGCCGTGACCGGCGGCTCCCGCGAAATAACCACAAGCGTCTGGGGATCGATCTTTTTGTCGATCATTTTTTTCTTCAATTCCCAGGGAATCCCGGAGGTCAAGACTTCGTTGGTGAGCTCGCCCGAACGTTTGAACGGCTCCATCTGCGAAAGGTAACGGACATAATAGACGAGGGCCCAGCGGTCTTCCGCGGTCAAATGTTCCCACGGCGGCATGGCCGAACCGGGCATGCCGCGGCCGATCGTCTGAAAAAGATCTTCATCGGCTGCCTGCATATCCTTCGTTGAGACCAAACGGAATTTATCCCGGATGAAATCCCGCGGTTTGGGATAGAGGAGATAGGCCGCCTTCCCGTCGGCCGCGCCCAAAGCCCCGTGACAGACGGAACATTGCTTCTGATAAAGGACCTCGCCTCGTTTGAAAATTTTTTCCGTCACAGACGGCTTTTTGGAGGATTCCCTGGCAAGAACGGATGGTTTTAAAAAAACAAAGGAAGCGGACAGCAGGATGGCCAGCACAACGATGAGACCGCCGAGTTTTTTGAGGAGCGGCATTTGACTCATGGTTCGTACTATATTACGCCTCTTAGAGTTTGTCAATTTCAAAATCTTCGAAAACCATTATTTGTCCCCCGCCTCAAGGCGCTTGATCCCTGTGTCGTTCGTCAGAAGTCTCATCTGCTGGATTGCGATCTGGTTCAACTTGCACAGCCGCTCTGCCTGCGGCGTCTTTTCCTGGATGAAAAGAGCATTCAGATTTTCCAGATTGGAGAGGCAAACGAGCTGAGACACATTCGCGTAGTCTCGAATATTGCCCTTCTCTCCCGGATGGCTGTCGCGCCACTCCTTGGCGGTCATGCCGAACAAGGCCATGTTCA
>CAYIQK010000003.1:0-24675 GCA_964365515.1 uncultured Planctomycetales bacterium
CGTCCCAGATCTGATCTTTCGCGTGTCATAACTGGTAATGGAATGTCTTGCGGTGAATCAACGACGGGCCGAAGCGTTGGATAGCCATTTTATGGTCAAGCGTTGGATATCCTTTGTGCTGGTCAAAATGGTATTGCGGAAAGATGCGGTGGTATACCCCTAAGATCCGATCCCGTGTCACCTTGGCAATGATGGAGGCGCAGGCGATGGATAAGACCTTCTCGTCTCCTTTGACGATTGTCCGGTAGCGGTAGGGAAGATCACAGCGGAACTGGTTGCCGTCAATGAGTAAACACACATTGGGGTGAAGGCGGCTCGCGGTTGGGGTGGATACCGGCAGTCTGGAAATCAACTCCACGATCGCGTTGGTCATCGCGAAGAAGGTGGCATTCAAAATATTGGCCTGGTCGATGACGCTTTCGCTGATGATACCGACTCCGATGTAGGCGTTGTCGTAGATTTGATGGAAGGCTTTTTCGCGCTGGGAAGCGGATAGCTGTTTGGAGTCCTTGATTGTGGTGTGGATGTTATTTTGTTTGAGCGCGACAGCGGCGGCGACCACCGGGCCGGCCAGCGGTCCCCTGCCGGCTTCATCCACACCGATCACAAAGTCGAAACCGCGTTGTTTCAGTTCACGCTCGAGCGTGTCCATCGGATGCACTGGCGGACAATTGGGGTGTATGGATTTGCGGTTGTTCCTGCGTGACACGCGCTTCTTTGCCGATCCGTTCCCTGAGGTAATAAAGTTTGGATCGTTGAACCGCGCCTTTACTGACCACCTTAATGCTTTCGATGACCGGTGAATGGATGGGGAAAATCCTTTCCACCCCCTCCCCAAAAGAAACCTTACGGACGGTGAAGGTCTCTTTCAGACCTTTTCCGGTCTTGCCGATGACGATTCCCTCAAAGGGATGCATGCGCACCTTATCGATCTCACGGACTTTGATCTTCATCTTGACCGTGTCCCCGACATGGAAGTCAGGAAGGTCTTTTCTCAAACACTTTTCTTCAATACGACTTATGCTTTGATCAATATTATTTGGCATCATCACTACCCTCCTCATTGAAAAAATTTTCAAACAGATCAGGCCTATTTTTTTTGGTCACCGCGACGGCCTGTTCCTTGCGCCATTTTTTTATCTTGGGATGATGACCTGAAAGTAAAACGGCCGGAACTTTCATGCCACGGAAATCCGCCGGCCTCGTATATTGAGGATATTCCAGCAGATGCCCTTCAAACGATTCATCCTCCAGAGAAGCCTCCCGTCCCAACACCCCCGGGAGAAGACGCGTGAGGCAATCCACCAAAACCATTGCCGGAAGTTCACCGCCGGTCAAGACATAATCGCCGATGGATATGCTTTCATCCACGATTCTCCGGCGAACCCTTTCATCCACACCCTCGTAATGCCCACATATTATAATCAAATTTTTATTTTTTGCCAATGTTTTTACTAGGGCCTGGCTCAGCGGCTTGCCCGTCGGACACATCAGAATCACCTTGGCCTTCCTGCGCCCCTTGATTTTTTTAACCGCGTCAAAGATCGGCTGAGGGCTCAAAACCATCCCCGGGCCTCCGCCAAATGGACGGTCGTCAACCTTCTTGTGCTTGTCTTTGGTGTAGTCTCGCAAGTCGTGAACGCGGATGCAGACCCTTTTTTTCTCCTGGGCCCGCTTGATGATGGACTCATTGATGATGGGTTCAAAGACATTCGGGAATATGGTGATCACATCGAAACGCAATTGTTTTCCTCCTTGGAATTTGAGGGACAATATTGAGCCAAAAATTCTTTCTGAAAATCCTGATAGCGATCCTCCTGGATCGCCTGACGGATTTGCGTCATCAAGTTAACATAAAAATAGACATTGTGGTATGAAATTAACCGCAGGCCCAGGATCTCATTGACGTTGACCAAATGCCGTATGTAACTGCGCGTATAATCGCGGCAGACGCGGCAGACGCAAGTTTCATCGAGGGGGCCGAAATCCTTCATGTGAACGGCATTGCGCACGACGATGCGGCCATGCGCGGTGAACGCGGAACCGTTGCGGCCATAGCGGGTCGGGATGCAAGTGTCGAACATGTCGACGCCCTCTCCCACCGCCCTGACAATCTGATCCGGCAAACCGATGCCCATGAAATATCGCGGCCGGTCTGCCGGTAAAAGCGGCATCACCCAATCCAGCGTTTCAAACATGACCTCGACCGGTTCCCCGACGCTGACGCCGCCCACGGCGTAGCCGTCGAATCCAATGTCCGTGATTTCTTTGGCCGAACGCTCACGCAGGTCCCTGCAGGTCGCTCCCTGGACAATGCCGAACAGATGCTGCTTGTCCCGCATTTTTCGCGCCAGAAAATGTTTTTGGGAACGCTCGGCCCAGAGCGTCGTGCGTTTGACGGAGGTCTCCGCTTCCTTTCGTTCGCACGGATACGGCGCGCACTCATCCAAGGGCATGATGATATCCGAGCCCAGAATCTGTTCGATCTCGATCACTTTTTCCGGCGTGAAAAATTGGCTCGACCCATCCACGTGGGACTGGAACCACACCCCCTCGTCGGTGATCTTGCGCAGTTTCGCGAGGCTGAAAACCTGGTATCCCCCGCTGTCGGTCAGCAAGGGAAGCTTCCAATTCATGAATTTGTGCAAACCGCCGGCCGCCTGGATCACCTCCAATCCGGGACGCAAAAAAAGATGATAGGTATTGGAGAGAACAATCTGGGAATGAAGCTCCAGCAAATCCTCAGAGGAAAGCGTCTTGACCGACGCGTTGGTCCCGACCGGCATGAAAAACGGCGATTCAATCGTTCCATGGGCCGTGCGTAACGTTCCCAGCCGCGCCTGCGTCTTCGAATCTTTTTTGATCAGTTGAAACATATTTTGAAATGACACTTCATAAAATCATCATCGCATCGCCGTAGCTGTAAAATCGGTACTTTTCACGGATGGCCTCGCGGTACGCCTTTTGGATCAGATCCTGCCCCCCGAAGGCATAAACCAGCATCAGAAGCGTACTGCGCGGCAGATGAAAGTTAGTCACCAGGATATCCGCCATACGAAACTGATAGCCGGGATAAATGAAAATATTTGTACTCCCGGCGAACGCCCCTTCCTGCGCCATCGTCTCAAGCACCCGGCAACTGGTCGTTCCGATAGCCACGATTGGGCTTCCGCCTCCTTGGGCTTCTGTGATTATCTTCTGCGCCTTGGGGCTGACGGCATAATCCTCATGATGCATCGTGTGCTTCGTGATATCTTCGTCTTTGACGGGCCTGAAGGTCGCGTGATTGACGTGAAGCGTGACATTGATAATCGAATGTCTGTCTTTTTTCAAATCACGAAGAAGCCCCCGCGTGAAATGCAGACCCGCTGTCGGGGACGCCACAGAACCCGGATGGCGGGCGTAGACCGTCTGATAATACCTCCGGTCAACGGATTCATCCGGCCTTTTGATATAAGGCGGCAATGGGACATGTCCGCACTGCTCCAATAAAGGCGAGATATCTTTGGGGTTAAATCGGACAATCCGTCTTTCCTTGTCGATCAACTCAGCGGTAAAACACCCGCCGTTGAAACGGATCTTTTCATTGGCTTTGAGCTTGTTCAAAGGCCGTATGAGAGCTTCATACGAACACCCGTCTGAAAGCCGTTTCAGCAGAAAAACCTCGACGCGTCCGGCGCTTTTTTCCCTATACCCGAACAAACGCGCCGCAATGACCTTGCTGTCATTACGCACAATGCAGGTCTTGGGAGGCAAATGGCGGCCGATGTTCGCGAATATGTCGTGTACGATCGTCTGTTTTTGACGGTCGATAACCATCAGCCGCGCCTGGTCGCGTTTTTTCAAAGGATACTGGGCGATCAACTCCTGCGGCAGATCATAAACAAATTCATTCAAATGCATTTGAGTGGTTCGCTTCTTGGCGGTCATCCACAATCTCACTGCCGGGATAATAGAACTGGAGTATGTCGTGATACGTAAACCTTTGCCGGGACATCTGGTTCGCCCCCCACTGGCACATCCCCACACCGTGCCCCCAGCCTTTGCCGGTCAGATCGAAATAATATCCTTTCATGACCGCTTCATAGTTGTTGCTTTTGATCAGGTTCGGGCCGATGATATCACGGAATTTTCTGCCGGGGATCAGGACGCTGTTCCCGTCGCGGGTTGTGATCTGCAAATTTTTGATCCTCCCGCTTTCGTTGCGATCAAGGACACGGATCTCCTGGATGAGTCCCAGATGATACCCCACGGCGTTCAATTTGTCCTGAATATCCTTCAAGCGGTAATTCCTGCGCCATGTGTAGTGAGGCCCCAAACGGCAAAAATCGCAGGGGACACCGCGAAGCGCGTTCACGTTATCTTTCCAGAGATTTCTGACATCCTCCGTGTGGCCGCCGCAGGAGGAGTGGTAATAGGCCGGCAGGATTTTCCCTTCAGAAAAAAGGATCTGTCCTCGGGTGCGGTCCACCGCGATATTGGTGCGGAAACGTTCCGCCTTCTTCCCGCCGTAGACCTGGGAATAAATGTCGCCGCGCATATCAAAGCGCTCGTTTTTATTTTTTTGAATTTGATCAATGGCATATGTCCTCGCCGCCACGGCCTGGGCCTTCATGGCCTCCATCGGCCAACGGTCAGAAACCTCGTGGTACAAGACCCCTTTCACATATTGCTCAAGTTCAAGGACATTGATGACCAGAAGCTTGCCGTTTTTTTTCAAAAGAACATCCATATGGCCGCGATAGCGCAGGTCGTTATCCTGATATCGAAGGATCGCTTCCTTGGGCGGCACCAATCGGATCCAGGTCTGCGCGAACTGATGACTTCCAATCTGGATCCCCCCTTTGAGGGGGTTGATTTGCGATCTGGGAAGCGTTCTTCCCTCAGTCAAAACGTCTGCCGTTAGAGGGTCCATGATTTTGTATTTCCCCCGGATCAAAACTTCCAATTGCTGTGCGTCATCAATGACCGCGATGCGGACAAACTGCTTGTGATCCGGCGCTGTCGAGACACAGAGGCCCTCCCCCTGGGCAAGCAAAAGCAAGAGGCTCCCGATGATGCAGAGATATCTGACTATCTGTGACGCCATAAGAAAAAGATGAGACTTAAGGTGATGCTCAAAAGAAGGCAGGATGTCAGCGGAAAATAAAAAGTGAAATTTTCTTTTTTGATCCAGATATCTCCCGGCAGTTTTCCTAATCCCGGGATCTTGCCCAACAGATGCGTTCCCATGCCGACGATGATAAAAATAATACCGATGAGGATGAATGTCTTAGCCATTTCGAGTGCGGATCAATAGAGTTCCTGCTGGAGTTCCCGTTTCGGGGAGGAAAGGCCTTTGATGTGCCGTAAAGAAAGATCAGTCAATTCCCGGCCGCGGGGGGTACGCCTGAGGAATCCGATTTTCAATAAATACGGTTCGATCACATCGACAATCGTGTCCACCTCTTCATTCAATGTCGCGGCGAGGGCCTCGATGCCGACCGGCCCTCCTTTGTAATGTTCGTCGATGATCTTGAGGAGTTTCCGGTCATTTTCATCCAGGCCGATCTCATCGATCCCCAAAGCGCGCAAGGCCAGATCAGTGGTATCCTTATTGATTTTTCCATCATCGGTTTTGACCTGGGCGTAATCCCGCACGCGGCGCAACAAACGGTTCACGACGCGCGGTGTTCCCCTGGCGCGGCGGGCGATCTCAACTGCGGCCTGATCTTCCAAGGAGACGTTCAACTTCCCGGCCGAGTTCATGACGATCCGGCCGAGATCATCCGTATTGTAGAACTCGAGATGATAAAAAATGCCAAAACGATCCCTCAACGGTGAGGCCAGCAAACCGCTTCTGGTCGTCGCGCCGATGAGCGTGAAGGGTTTCAAATTGAAATTGATGGTCCTGGCATAGGGCCCTTTATCAACGACGAAGTCAATCTTGAAACTTTCCATCGCCGGATACAGAAACTCTTCAACCACCTTCGAGAGCCTGTGGATCTCGTCAATGAAGAGGATATCCCCGTGTTCCAAATTTGTGAGAATTCCGATGAGATCCCCGGCCCGTTCGATGGCCGGCCCGGAAGTGACTGTGATCCGCGCGTCCATCTCGTGGGCGACGATGTTGGCCAAGGAGGTTTTCCCAAGCCCCGGCGGACCGGAAAGCAGGATATGTTCCAAACATTCTTTGCGCTGTTTGGCGGCCTGAAGAGAAACGCGAAGATTGCCGACTAAATCTTTCTGCCCGATGAATTCATGAAGACTGCCCGGGCGAAGCGACAGGCTGTAGACGCGGTCTTCTTCGGTCTCCTGGGTAAATATGATCTTTCGTTTTTCTTCCATCATTTGGGGTTGCCTTCGATGGGGACCATATTCTCGACATTTCGTAAAATCTCGATGTCGGCGAAGGGGTGTTTCTGCACCGCTTTGATTTCTTTGAGACGAATGAGTTCCAAAACGGCCAGAAACGTGACAATGATCTCGATTTTACTGCGCGCGGACTGGAATAACTCCTGAAGCAATGCGGTATTTTTTTCCAGAAGATAATGCAGGATGTCATGGACCTTCTGTTCGACGGTGTATTCCTCTTTGACGATTTCATGGATCACTTCCTCCGGAGCCTTCCTCAAGGCCTCGGAGAGGGCGTTGATCAGATCAAAAAGACTCACCTCAAAATAAACTTCCTTCGAGTCCTCCCGCAGCTGCCTAAGTCCTTCCTCATCAACCATCCGCGGGAAGAAATCATGGCGCTTGGTCTCTTTGTCTTTCAAGGCCTCGGCGATTTCTTTGAATTTTTTGTATTCTAAGAGCCGGCGCGCCAACTCATCGCGCGGGTCCTCCTCCTCCTCGGAGTCCTCCTGCGCGGGATCCGGCGGAAGAAGCATTCGCGATTTGATCTGCATCAAGGTCGCGGCCATCACCAGAAAGTCCCCCACCATATCCAAATCGAGGATCTTCATCATCTCGATATAGTGCATATACTGTTCCGTGATCTGGCTGATGGGGATATCGTGGATGTCGAGATCGTCTTTTTTGATGAGATAAAGGAGAAGATCCAATGGGCCTTCAAAGATATCAAGTTTCAGTTTGTAACTCATCTCAAGAGGAATGGAAACTCGAAAGTTAACCGGGTTAATTTTTCCCGAAAACGATGTCCTTGACCTGATGCATCGTCTCCTGGGCGATTTTTTGAGCGTGTTTCCGGCCCGCGTCTAAAATCTCCTTAACGCGTTCCTTGTTCTGCGCCAGGATATTGCGCTTTTCCTGAATCGGTGCCAAGCGTTCAATCAACTTTTCCGCCAGGATCTCCTTGCACTGCGTGCATCCTTTTTGCGCCTTGGTGCACCATTGACAGACTTCCTCGGTGTGTTGGGGGGCGAAAACCTCATAGTAACTGTACACATTGCACTTTTGAGGGTGGCCGGGATCCGAGAGCTTGATCCGCGTGGGATCCGTGAACATGGCCCTGACTTTTTTTCGTATTTCTTGAGGAGAATCACAAAGATTGATGGCGTTGTAATAACTCTTGCTCATCTTGCGGCCATCGATGCCTAAAAGACGCGGTGTTTTCGTCAAGATCGTTTCACAGTCCTGGAAAAAATCGGTCTTGTACAGATGATTGAACCGCCGCGCAATCTCCCGGCTCAACTCGATGTGGGGCAACTGATCCTCGCCGATCGGGACGGCGTTGGCTTTATAAAGAAGGATATCCGCCGCCTGAAGCACCGGGTATCCTAAGAAACCGTAGGTTTGCAAGTCGCGTGTCTTGATCTCGCGCAATTGTTCTTTGTAGGTCGGATTGCGTTCCAGCCAGCCTAAGGGGGTCAGGCAGGACAGGATCATTTGAAGTTCCAGATGTTCCGGGACATGGGATTGCACAAAGAGGATCGACTTGTTGGGATCCACGCCGCAGGCGATCCAGTCAATCGCCATTTCGATGATATTTTCCGAGATCCCCTGGCTTTGTTCGTACTCCCCCATCAACGCATGCCAGTCGACAATGGAAAAGATGCATGGATATTTCTCCTGAAGATCGAGCCAGTTGCTCAATGCCCCCACCAGATGTCCCAAATGCAATCGGCCCGTTGGACGCATGGCACTGAAAACGGTCTTCTTCATAACGTTTGGGCAATCCTTTCGATTTCGTAGGCCTGAATGATATCCCCTGACTGAAATTGATCAAACCCCTCGAATGAAATGCCGCACTCCATGCCGTCGGTGACTTCACGCACGTCGTCCTTGAAACGCTTGAGTGATGAAATGGTCCCCGAGTAAATCATCTCGCCATTGCGCAGAATATCAACGGGGTCTTTGCGTTTGACCTTTCCCTTGGTGACATAACATCCAGCCACGATCCCGTGCTTGGAGAGTTTGAAAACTTGGCGGATTTCAACCTGCCCTAAGGGCTTTTTCTTGGTCTTGGCCTCCAGCAATCCTTCCAATGCTTTTCTCACGTCGTTGACCGCGTCATAAATGATCCGATACTGCCGGACATCCACGGGTTCCTTATCTAACGCTTCCTTGGCCCGCGGCCCGATCTCAATATGAAACGCAATGATGATGGCCTTGGAAACGACCGCCAAAAGGACATCCGAGGCACTCACATCACCCACCCCCATATGGATGAATTTGATCTTCACTTTATCGCTGGGGATCTTCTCCAGAGAATCCTTCAACGCCTCAAGGGATCCCTGCACATCGGCCTTCAAGATCACGTTGAGTTCCTTGATCTCCCCGTTTTTGACGCGGGAATAAAGATCTTCCAAGGTCACGCGGTGGGTCGCCTGAAGCCGTTTGCTCTCCCCCTGCTCCTGACGCCTTGAGGTGATCTCCCTCGCCTGTTTTTCATCATCCACCACATAAAACATCTCCCCCGCTCCCGGAACTTCGGGAAGCCCTAAAAGTTCAATCGGCATAGAAGGGCCGGCCTCTTTCACAGCCCGGCCGCGGTCATCCATCATGGCCTTGACCTTGCCGTGCGAGGAGCCGGCGACGAGAATGTCACCTTCGCGCAGAGTGCCGCTTTGAACAATGAGCGTTGTGACCGCCCCTTTCCCCTGGCTCAAATGGGCTTCCACCACAATACCGGAGGCCTTTTTTTGCGTATTCGCTTTCAATTCCAATAGTTCCGCCTCCAGAAGGATCAACTCTAGGAGTTGATCCACCCCATCGCCGGTCAATGCGGAGACACCCACAACGACGGTCTTGCCGCCCCATTCCTCGGGCATCAAACCTCTTTCAGAAAGTTGTTTTTTGACAAGATCCGGATCCGCGTTTTTGCGGTCCATCTTATTCAAGGCCACGACAATCGGGACATTCGCCGCTCGGGCATGATCGATCGCTTCTTCCGTCTGAGGCATAACGCCCTCATCCGCGGCAACGACCAGAACGACGATATCCGTAATATGCGCCCCGCGGGCCCGCATCGCTGTGAATGCCTCATGCCCAGGCGTATCTAAAAATGTGATCCGTCCTTTGGGAAGCTGCACCGAATAGGATCCGATATGCTGGGTGATGCCGCCGTGCTCTGTATCCGTGACTTTGGTTTTCCGGATGCGGTCAAGGAGCGATGTTTTCCCATGGTCCACATGCCCCATAAAGGTGATGACAGGGGCGCGTTGAGTGAGAAGTTCCGGATTTTCCTCTTCCTTTTTATGCGTCTCGATGATCTGTTCTTCCTGCGTCCTGATCTTGGTCAAGGCATATCCAAAATGTCTGGCCAGTTTGTTGATGAGTTCACCACCGTCTAAACTCTGGTTGATATGGGCCAAAAGTCCCATCCTCATCAATTCCTTCAAAACAATGCTTGGCTTCTGTTGGATTTTCGCGCTGAATTCCTTAACGGTGATGGGGACCCGCACTTCCAACTCGGCCAACTTTTCCCCAGTCGCAGTCATTTCTTCAGAAAGTTCAACGGCCGCCGCTGGCAAAACTGGACTTTCCACACTGACCGCAGATTTCACCTCCTGAGATGATGCTGCTTCAACCGAGACTTTGCCATCAATTGATTGAGGAACAGCTGAAACCGGCACTTCGGACGGATGCTCTTCCCTCGCGCCTCCTACCGGTTTTCGCTTTTTTCTAATCAAAGGTTTGAGAATGACAAAAGATTCTTTGCTGATTCTGGGTTTGGATTTGGGAGGAATCTTCGAAGCGGCTGGGGGAGTCTCAACGGCCGCTGCCGGTGTCTTCGACGCAACCTTTGTTTTTTCTGCTTGATCCGCTGTGGATTTGGGTTTCGTTCGAGCCGACGGCTTTTTTTCAACTGTGTCTTTCCCCTGCGCATCGGCATCCGTTTTGATGGGTGCGGTGACAGCGGCGGGAGCCGGTATTTTTTTCGCACGGAGCAATTCGCTTTTCAAAACAGAGATAACCGCCGCATTGAGTTCCTGCTGACTGTCCTTGGCCTTGAGTTTCAAAGACTTCAGGGTTGCCAGGATGATCTCGCTGGTCGTGTTCAATCCTTTAGCTAAGTCTGACACCTTCATAAGTTGATCCCTTCTATCCTTGTGACGATCATCCAATCCTGGATTTGGCCTCGTCGATCAGCTTCCGGGCTTTGATTTCTCCCAACCCTTTCACTTGAACCATGTCCTCGATCTTGGCCGCGGCGATTTTCTCTAAACTGTCGAATCCCGCCTCTTTCAACTTCAACATCAATTTTTCTCCAACGCCGGGCAAATTATTCAGATCGGTACTTTGCGCTTTCCCTTGAGCTTCGGCATCGTCTTGATCCTGTTGCTGCTGCAGCTGTTTCCATTGATCAGACGAAAACAAATTCAGCTCCCAACCGACAAGCTGGCTTGCCAGACGGACATTCTGTCCGTGCTTTCCGATCGCCAGCGATAACTGGTCCTCAGCCACGATGATGTTTGCCTTTTTCCCCTCATGATTGATCTGAATTTGCGATATTTCCGCCGGTGACAGGGCCGCCTGGATGTATTCTTTGATATCCGCAGAATGACGGACAATGTCAATCTTTTCTCCCTGCAGCTCGGAAACGATATTCTTTACCCGGGATCCCCGCATCCCCACGCAGGCGCCGACACAATCGACCTTTTCATCCTTCGAATAAACAGCGACCTTGGTCCTTTCTCCCACATCGCGGGCGATCGATTTGATCTCCACGATTCCTTCATAGATCTCCGGCACTTCCAGTTGAAAAAGCCGCTTGACAAAATGCGGATGAGCGCGGGACAAAATGATCTGGGGTCCTTTATTGTCGCGTTTCACATCAAGGACATAGGCGCGGATACGGTCACCCTGACGGAACTCTTCTTTGCCGGACTGTTCCTTCTTAGGGATATAGGCCTCCGCCTTGCCCAAATCAACGATGATATTTCCCCGCTCAAAGCGGTAAACACCCCCCGAAATGATTTCCCCGATCCTGGCCTGATATTCATTGAAGATCACGTCCTTTTCCGCTTCCCGGATCTTCTGGATCACAACCTGCTTGGCCGTCTGGGCGGCGATACGCCCAAATTCGCTGGATCGGATTTCCTGACTCCCCGCGTAGGCCGTGATTTTCCCTGTCTTGGGATCCAGGACGGCGCGAACCTCGTCGTTTTTATCGACCGTCCACAATTTTCTAGCCGCCGAGGCCACGGCCGTCTCAACCGCTTCAATAAGAATTTTACGGTCAATCCCTTTATCGCGTTCCAATTGCTCCAATATTCCTAACAACTCATTGTTTTCCATGCGTCTTTCCTTCCTAGCTTTCTGTGCACAATCATTGATCTAAATCTGCATTGCCTTGCCAATTGTCCCAATCGGCAGTTCAATCAAACCGTTATGAGTTTCGACGAGAACCTTCTCCCGTTCGACCCCTTTGACAACGCCGCGGTATTCCAGCTTGTCATTGTGGGGTTCCTTCAAATGAAATCGTACGGTATGACCCTGAACCCTTAAAAAATCCTTTGCAGTCGCAAGGGGCCGGTCAAGGCCCGGGGATGCCACCTCCACAACGAAGTCGTCTCCTAAAATTTGTGTTTCTTCCAGCCGTCCAAAAATCTTTCGATTGATGGATGAACACTCTTCTAAGGTGATCCCTCCATGCGGCTTATCCACAAGGACATCGATGGATGTATTCCCTCCCCGGGGTCTCACACGAAGCTCGACCAACTCGGCATCACCGTCTTCGATGGATGGCATTATAAGTGTTTCGATCCGCTGTGTCAATTCTTCAGACATAGACCTTTCGAGAGTTCCGACACTTTTTGCATGACATCGTCCTTGTTGACAAACAAAACCTCACCGGAGTTACGGATTTTGATTTCAACTTTTCCCTCAGCCAGAGTGCGCCGGCCGATGGTGATCCGTAACGGAATACCGATCAAATCCGCGTCATTGAACTTAACCCCGGCTGTCTCAGCGCGGTCATCGACTAAGATATCGTAACCGTCGGCCGTTAACTCTTCGTCATATTGCTTGGCCAAAGCGATGATTTCCCCTTCATTGCCGATCGTTCCTGCGATCGGTAAAATTTCAACATCAAAAGGGGCCGCTTCCCGGGGCCATCGGATTCCCTTTTCATCATTGTTCTTCTCAATGATGGCGGCAATGACGCGGCTGACACCGATCCCGTAACATCCCATCACGATGGGTTTCTGTTTGCCGTCCTCATCAAGAAACAGGGCCTGCTGGGACAGGCTGTACTTTGTCCCCAACTGAAAAATATGGCCCAACTCGATCGCCACTTGGCGTTCTAAGACTCCTTTGCCGCAACGGACGCAATGCTGACCTTCCTTCTGGGTTTCCGTGGCGGAGCCGTAAAACCCGCAAGAAGGGCAATGCACAACCGTATCCTCACCAATGGCGGCCGGCACCATGAATTCATGGGAGACATCTCCCCCCATGGCTCCGGAATCCGCCTCGATCACAACCGCATCCAACCCGCAACGCTTGAAAATCTTCTGATAAGCCCCATACATCAGCTGATAATTTTTTTGCAATCCTGCCGTCCCGCGGTCGAAACTGTACGCGTCTTTCATGATGAATTCACACGCCCGGACAATGCCGAAACGCGTGCGCAATTCATCCCGGAATTTTGTTTGGATCTGGTACAAGACCAACGGAAGCTGGCGATAGGATTGCACGAAATGCTTAACCAGATCCGTGATGACCTCTTCGTGTGTCGGCCCCAGACACATCAGCCGTCCGCGGTTATCCTGGAATTTGATCATGACATCCGCCAGAGTCTGGTCCCGGCCGGTTTGTTTCCAAAGATCGATCGGCTGCAAACAAGGCAAAAAAAGCTCTTGAGCCCCGGCGGCGTTCATCTCTTCACGGATGATGTTCTCAATCCGGCGTAATACCCGTAGTCCCAGAGGCAAATAGGAGTAGACTCCGGAAGTCAGCATATGCACCAACCCTGAACGTAAAAGCAACCGATGGCTGACAGCCTCGGTCCCCAATGGTGTCTCCTTCAACGTCGGTATAAAATATCTTGACCAGTACATCATCTCTCCAATTTAAGTTTCGTTCTCCTGGAAGAACCCCTCTGGCAAGGTCACCATCCGTTTTTTGAATTTATCGTAAAAAGACGGCTTGCGGCGGTTCAAGACCCACTCACCCAAAATCTCTCCGTCTTTCGTCATTCCCTGCGGCTCAAAGCGGATCACATCATGCAGATCCACCCTTCCCGTATTCTCGTTATAAACCAAATCGGTAACAGCGGTGACCCGCCGCAGGCCATCCGTAAACAATTCGACATGCACAACGATGTCAAGAGCCCGCGCAATCTGTCTTTGGATCTCCTCAGTGCTTAAGCGGATCCCTGTCATGAGCATCATCGTGACCATCCGGTTGAAACAGTCTCGCGGCGTTTCGGCATGGACGATCGCCAGGGAACCGCTATGACCGCTGCTGATGGACTGGATCAAGTCAAGCATTTCCTCCCCCCGGACCTCACCGATGATGATCCGGTCCGGCCGCATCCGCAGGGAGTTGACAAAAAGCTCCCGCATGGTGATTTCTCCCCTGCCTTCAATATTGGACGGTTTGGAAACCAGGGAAACCACATGCTCCTGACGCAAGCGCAACTCCGGAGTATCTTCAATGGTGACAATCCGTTCCTCCGCGGGGATGTGCCGCGAGAAGACATTGAGCATCGTTGTCTTACCCGCACCTGTTGAACCGCAGAACATGACGTTGAATTTAGCCTTCATAGCGGCAATCAACAACGTGGCAATATTCTTATCCAGCATCTTCAATTTCAAAAGATCATCAACTGTTTGAATCTCATCATTGAATTTGCGCATGGTCATGACCGGCCCAACTAAAGAACAAGGCGGCAGGATCACGTTCACACGGGATCCGTCCTTGAGCATGAAATCCACATAAGGAGAAGATTCGTCGACCCGTTTATTTGATCCCGAGGCTGCCAGGATTTTCTGGATGGTATGAACAAGGTGGGCGGAAGTATTGAATTTCACATCGGATAGGGTGATGCGGCCGTCGCGCTGGATATACACACGGCCAGGCCCGTTGATCATGATTTCCGTTATGGATTTGTCCTCGATGAGAGGACGCAATGGCCCCATGCTCATGACGGCGCTCACCAGATCCCTGATGATGATCGCGCGTTGCTCCAGTTCCATCTGGATATTCTGCTCACGGCACATGGTGATGATGGCGTCATCCACAAAGGCCCTCAAACGGTCCTCATTGAGGGTGTCTTTGACCTTGAGGAAATCTGTTTCTTGGATCAGATAGCGGTTAACTTTTTCCCTGAGTTCATTGTCAAACATGGGTTCCTATCCTTTGGCAAAATGCATCGTTCGATTTAAGGAAACAACTGCTTGATTTTCTCGATCCAACCAAAGCGCGAAAAATCGCTGTAGAAAACAAACAAGGCCATGCAAATCATGAGACTCACTCCAATCTTGACGACGTATTCATCGGTCTTGGGCGACAATGCCCTACCGCGAATTTTCTCAATACCCAATAAAAACAAATGCCCGCCGTCTAAGGGGATGATCGGCAATAGGTTGAAGATCGCCAGACTCGCGCTGATCACACCCAAAACAAACAGCAGATGCGACATCCCCATTTGCAAGGCTGTTTTGATAATAAAAAACATACCGATCGGGCCGGCAACATTTTCTTTGGCGGACATCGAACCGGTGACAATCGAGAATATCGCCTTATAAGTCATGGTGGTGATCTTGACCAATTCCTGAAAGGCTTTCACCAATGAAACCACGGGACCATATTTCAAGGAAACGATCTCCTCGGCCGGACGTATCCCGATCAGACGCGTTTCCTTATATTTGCCGAAAATGTTCTTGATTCTTTCCGTCCTCGGCACGATGGACACATCCAGTTTCTGGTTCTGCCGCAGAACCTCGACTAAAATCCGATCCTGGGAGGAAGCCGTGACGGCGCCCTGAAGATCCGTCCAGTTCTCAACCGGCTTGGAATCAATCCTCACAATTTTGTCTCCCACCTGAAGACCCGCCTGTTGCGCCGGATAACCTTCCAGGATTTCCCCGACCTTGTTACTGAGATCCGGATACCCTGCCATGAACACAAGGAATAGGCAGAAATAAGCAAAGATGAAATTGACCACAGGGCCGTTTACGATGACCCACGCGCGCTGTCCGATAGGTTTGGAATAGAATTCCTCTGGACTCCCCTTGCATTCCGATCGTTCATCTCCGGCCATCTTCACATATCCTCCCAGAGGGATCAGATTGATCATATAGCGGGTTCCGTTGTACATCCGGGAATAAACGGTTGGACCAAAGCCCAATGCGAATCTCTCAACAGAGACCCCCAATTTCTTGGCCGTTATGAAATGTCCCCATTCATGAACAAGGATCAGGATGCTGAGCACAACGACAAATACGATAGTACTTTGGAGATTGGCAATCATGGTTTCCATGACAACTCCTTATAGGATATCAATGACGGATAAACTTTAGGGCTTCTTCCCTCGCCCATTGATCCGCTTCCAGGATTTCTTGGAAGCTTGGATTCTTAGTTATTTTATGCCTCATCA
The DNA here is from genome assembly GCA_964365515.1 of uncultured Planctomycetales bacterium. GTDB lineage: Bacteria > Omnitrophota > Gorgyraeia > Zapsychrales > Zapsychraceae > CAYIQK01. Next base: position 15,986 of record CAYIQK010000003.1, read on the forward strand.
AGACTTTTTCAACGACTTTATAAATCTGTGTGAATTTCAGCCGTTTATTCAAAAAAGCGTCCACAGCCACTTCATCAACGGCGTTGAGGACACTCGGGCCGGTTCCTCCCTGCCGTGCCGTGTGAATCGCCAGAGCTAGTGACGGAAACTTTCGAAAATCCGGCCTCTGGAAAGTCATCTGTTTGATCCGAAAAAAATCCATACCTTGAAGTCCCGTATCCAGCCGCTGGGGATAAGTCAACGCGTACTGAATCGGCAGACGCATATCTGTCACCCCTAACTGGGCGATGACCGATCCGTCGTTGAACTCCACCATGGAATGAATGAGGGCTTCAGGATGCACAACCACCTGAATTTCATCAATGTTCAGTTGAAACAAATGACCGGCCTCAATGATCTCAAATCCCTTGTTCATCAACGTCGCGGAATCAACCGTGATGCGCTTGCCCATCTTCCATCGCGGGTGCCGCAAGATCTCGTTGACGGATAAATTGTCAAATCTCGATTTGGGAATTTTCAATAACGCCCCGCCGGAGGCGGTCAGATACACCTTACGCAACTGATTTTGATTCCGCCCGGCCAGACACTGAAAAATAGCGCTTTGCTCGCTGTCAATGGGGATCAGCCTGGCATGATGCCTTTGGGCCTCCCGCATCAAAATATCACCGGCCATCACGATCGCTTCTTTATTGGCAACGGCAACCGTTTTGCCGGCCCGCACAGCCGCAAGAAACGGTTTGAGCGCCGCACTGCCGGGCATCGCCACCACAACAATATCAACGGACTTCAAACTGACAAGATCTTCAGCCCCCCAATTGACGTCACTGACTTTTGTTTTTCTGGTGCTGATGTGTTTTTTAAGATAATCAATTCCTCCCGCGTCCACTCCCGCATGTGAGGGCGAAAACCTCCGCACTTGCTGTTCAAGTAGTCTGCAGTTATTGTACGCGGTCAATCCAATGACCTTGAATCTCTGCGGAAAACGCTCAATGACCTTGAGCGTATTGATACCGATCGATCCCGTTGATCCGAGAATAACGACATTCTTGCATCTCATGTCAATGTGACGCCAAAACCGCGCTCATGTAAAAATAAAATGCCGGCGCTGAAAACAAAATGCTGTCAATGGTATCCAACACCCCTCCTAAGCCGGGAAGCAATTTCCCTGAATCCTTGACGTTACAATCGCGCTTGATCAAGGATTCCGAGAGATCCCCCAACTGCCCCAGACCGCCGAAAAATGCCCCCATCAAAGCAATGTGCACAACCGAAAAACCGAACTGCGGAGGGAGCAGAGATTTTCCTGCTACGGCCGCCAGGGCACTGAAGACAAAACTCCCCAGACTCCCTTCAATGGTCTTGTTCGGACTGATACGCGGAAGTAAGGGGTGCCTGCCGAATTTGCTGCCTATCAAAATGGCCCCGATGTCCCCTCCTTTGGTCACAAGGAGAATGAATGCCAACAACCCCACCCCATACATCCCTGGCAGAAGATAACGGATTTTGATGAGAAAGCTGAAAAACCATGAGACATACAAAATCCCGAATAGTGTTGTGGAAATTCCGAGAACGGCGTTCGCATTATCCTTGCGGCCGAACTGCAGAAGAAAAATCAAAAGCGGAAGCAAAACGATAAAGAGCAATTCCCAATTTTCAGTCAGTTCAAAACGTGTGAAAATCGATAAAGGGATCAAAATGCCGATCACAATTCCGGTGTAACTGTAGATCGGTATCCCCTTTTTCTTGATGAGATAAAAGAATTCGTATAACCCGCCGATCGTCAATGCCAAGAGCGCGATGATAAAAAACCATTCGTTGAGGACGGCCAGGATGGCCACCCCAATCATGATGATTGAACTGATCAAGCGTTCCTTGCTCACCCACACCTCTTTCCAGCCGCGCGTTTAAGCCGCGCCGTAACGTCGTTCACGGCCTTGATAATCCGAGACAGCCCTTTTGAATTCCTGGGCTGTGAAATCGGGCCAAAATTTCCTAGTGAAATACAATTCCGTATAAGAGATCTGCCATAAAAGAAAATTGCTGATCCGCTGTTCCCCTGATGTACGGATCAAAAGATCAGGATCCGGCAGTCCCTTCGTATAAAGAGAATCGCTGATCAACGCCTCATCGATTTCACTGATGAGTAACTGCCCTTTCGTAACGGCCTCGGCGATATGCCTCACGGCATCGACGATTTCAAGTCTTGCGCCGTAATTGAACGCCAGATTGACAATCAGCCCTGTATTGTCTTTTGTCTCCTCCACCGCCATCGCGAAAGTATTCACAACCTTTTCGGGTATTCGTTCCCTACGTCCCATGACGCGAAATTTGACATTATTTTTTTTGAGTTTTCTGATTTTCGCTTTGAGGACATGAGTCAACATCCTCATCAAGATAGAGACCTCTGATTGGGGACGGTGCCAGTTCTCCGTTGAAAAGGTATAGAGAGTCAAAACCTTGATTCCCATGGCCTGGGCCGTGGCCACGATCTCCTCCACACGTTTGATGCCCTCAGCGTGTCCCTGCGTCCTTGTGAGATTTTTCTGTTTTGCCCATCGGCCGTTGCCGTCCATGATGATGGCCACATGCTCTGGGATATTTCTCATCGGTGTTTGCTTCATGCCAACAAAGCGCTCCCTCAAACAAAAAGGGGGATGACTTATCCCCCATCACAATCTTCATGGCCTCAATCCAAAACTCAATGGATCAATTGCAAGATCAGCATGTTCTATTGCCACGTCAATCTAAATCGCATCCCCGCCGCCTGTGACATCACTGGGTTGGGCTTGGCTGTCAATTGAAAGCGCCCGCTCTAATTCCGTGACCTTGGTCTCTAGTGATGTCCTGGTCTGGGTGAGTTGCCGCAACTGTCTTTCCAAATCCACGCTTAATTCCTTAGTCTCTGCCAAAAACTTTTCTGTGCTTTGATACTTTTGCTGGAGTTTCGCAATTTCCGTTTCCAACGACTTCATTCGCACGCTTGCCTTATCAAGATTTTCTTCGGCAACGATACGACTGTATCTTTCCCTGTCGAGATCCCGCCGGACGGTCAGAGCATTCTGGTTGTAATGAACAGCCAAACCAAAACTTAAAACAACTAATATGACCGCCAGGATGATCGCGACTATTTTCATTTACGGTTTTTGACTCCCCGCTGATGGGCTATTGACGTCCTGCCGTTGTTGTTTTGGGCAGAATGACGATTTCAACCCGGCGGTTCTTTTGTTTTCCCTCTCGGGTGTCGTTGGAAGCGACGGGTTTGTACTCGCCATAACCTGTTGCCGATAGACGATCAGGGAAGATTCCATTGGCCTCAACAAGATAGTGAAGAACACTCAAGGCTCTGGAGGAAGACAATTCCCAGTTGGATTTCCATCCGGAATGCTTGATGGGGACATCATCGGTGTGCCCTTCGACACCCACCGACAAATCCCGGACGGTCGTATTCAAAACCTCGGCCACTTTATCGAGCTTCGGGAAAGCCTCATGGCGCACATCCGCTTTCCCCGAATCAAACAAAACCTCGGCCACAAATGTGATCACAAGGCCTCGATCCATCATATCCACACTGACTTCCTTATCACCTATTTCTTTTTTAAAACGTTCCTCCAATTCGGCCTTGGCTCTTTCCAGGCTGCTGAGCCGGCCTTTCAAGTTAGCGATTTTCTCAACATCGGATCGCCTTCCTCTCTGGAAGATGATGGTGCAGCCGCTGACTGTCAGGGTCGAAATGGCAAGAGCCAAAACAAAAAATAGCGAGAAAGTTTTACGCATGGTGTCCTCCTTATTCTTCCTTTTCTTTAGAATGACAAATTAACATAGCACCCCATCAAAGTCAAGTGATTTATAACAACTTACACGCTCGCAATAAGATACAAGATTATCGTATGATAATTTCGTCCCGTTTTGTCCCGGTCGATATGTATTTGACACTAACCCCAAGGATTGCCTCCAGACGATCAATGTAAGATCTGGCATTTTTCGGCAGCTGCCTGTAGCTGCGAACACCTCTGATGACCGTCTTCCAGCCATCCAGTTCTTCATAGATGGGAGTCGCGCCATTCAATACCTCAAAATCCATGGGAAAATCCCTGTAGATTTTTCCTTTGTAGCGATAAGCGACGCAAATCTTGATCTTATCCAATTCGTCCAGGACATCCAATTTCATAATAGCCAATTCATCAACTCCGTTGATGATGACCGAATAGCGGACCAACACACTGTCAAACCATCCGCAACGCCGCGGCCGGCCGGTCGTGGCCCCGAATTCGTTTCCTCTGGCGCGGATCTCGTCCTTCAATGCTGAAGAAAATTCCGTCGGAAACGGCCCCTCCCCAACGCGGGTTGTGTAGGCCTTCACACACGCGATGGCCTTGTCAATCCGAGTGGGGGCCACACCGCTTCCCGAACATGCGCCCCCGACAATGCAATTGGAAGATGTGACAAAAGGGTATGTCCCGAAGTCGATGTCTAAAAAAGTTCCCTGCGCGCCTTCAAAAAGAACCGACCGCTCACGGTCGATGGCCCGATTCAGATACAACGCCGTGTCACAGATATAAGGACTCAGTTTTTTCCCATAGCCGAGATATTCCCGATAGACGTCTTGGGAGGAAAAACTTTTCGTGCCGAAAACGTTGCGGAAGATTTCGTTTTTTTCCCGCACGTTATCCTCAAGTTTAGATTTCAAAATCCCGGGATTTAACAGATCGATCATGCGGATCCCGCACCGGGTCACTTTATCGGCATAACATGGGCCGATACCACGTCCGGTTGTCCCGATTTTGTTTTTCCGTTTCGACTCACGCAGACCGTCTAAGATGCGATGATAGGGCATCACGATATGGGAAAGGCCAGATATCTTCAACTGATTCGTCGTGATCCTGACTCCTTTGTGCTTCAATCCCTCGATCTCCGCCAACAGCGCCTGGGGATCAACCACAACACCGTTACCGATGACGCAAACCTTTCCTTTGTGGAGAATAGCCGATGGCAGAAGATGAAAGATGTACTCCTGATCTGCGACGACGACTGTATGCCCGGCGTTGTTTCCGCCCTGATAACGGACGGTGATATCATGATCCTTAGAAAGGATATCAATCAGCTTTCCTTTCCCCTCATCCCCCCACTGAGAACCAACAACGACTGTATTCATTTTCACCTTTCCCTTAGATCGCAGTTGTCAACAATAAATAAGTCAAACCAATCCCCACCGAGAAAAATACCGCGGAGGTACCGATTCGAATGTACGGAATCATGTTTTTGAAAATCACGTTCGTTCCTTTCAAGCAACTCGCGCCTACAACAGCGCCGCATACAACAACCGCCGAGGGCAGTACAAAAGCGGCACTATACAATGCAAAAAAACGGGCCGCCAATGCCGGCTGACCACCCGAGACCCAAAAATAGTACATCACGTACAAATGATAATCCTGCGGCCCTACAGACCAGATGAAAGCCCCCCAGACTCCCATCAAAACAGACGAAACGATTGTCCCTCGCAGACGAGTTTCCTGTCCTTGCCCGTCAACCCCGCGCATCCTTGGAAAAACCGACGATATCGGCATCGGCTCACGTAAATTCTTTTTCTCCAGCACCCAGCCGCGAAAGATAAGGAAACCGTATCCGATCAACACACCGGCGATCCCAAACAAAAAGATACGGGCGAGCGCCTCAGTGCCCGGCAGACCAAGCCACCGGTCCAGCGCGCCGGCAACGATCAGAAACATTGTCACTGCGCTTGAGGCAATGAAGGAAATCCCTGCGGTCACAAAACGCTTGCGCGTTCGACTCCCCAATGAAAAGACAATAAAAAAAAACAAAAGGACCGAAGCGACATACGGATTGAGACTGTCCTGGATCCCTGAGGAAATCGCCCGTCGAATACATTCTTGAAAACCCATTACGCACCAGAGGAAGCGATCGGATTGATCGGGATATTAAATCTTAAGAAGTTTAACAAACAGAACGTCCTTTGTATCTTTGAGTTTGGCGATAGCCCCTTCGGGCACTTCGCTGTCGACATTGACCGTACTGATGGCCAATCCTCCGGGGATCTCCCGGCCCAGTGTGATGCCGGCGATGTTGACCTTCGCCTGAGAGAGGATCGTTCCGATGGCTCCCACCAGACCCGGCTTGTCATTGTTTCGGATAAACAAAATGTATCCGTCAGGAATGGTCTCCATATAAATATTGTTAATCTTCACGATGCGTGATTTATGATTGGCGGACAATGTTCCCTGGATCGTGAATGGTTCCTGGTCGGTTTTCACCTCCACCTTGATGCAATTGACAAACTCCTCATCGTTATTGGAAACGATCTCCTGCACATTGATGGCCCGCTCTCTGGCCAGATCCAGGGCATTGATGAAATTCACCGTCTCACCCAAGATGGGTTTCAAAAGCCCGTTGACGACAGACAAAGTGACCGGGGCGACCTTGTATTTGGTCATGATACCGCTGTAAGTGATTTTGATCCCGCCAATGCGTCCGGCGATCAACTGCCCCGCGAACTTGCCCATGCGCAAGGCCAAGTCAATATAGGGTTCCAAGACCTTATAGGCCTCCGCATCCACCGACGGAAAATTCGCCGCGTTGACAATCCCGCGGCCTAAGAGGGCGTCCCTGATGGTCTCGGCGATCTCGATGGCCACATTGATCTGCGCCTCGGAGGTTGAGGCCCCCAGATGCGGGGTCACCACACAGTTATCGAGTTTGAAAAGCGGAGAGTCGGCGGGAGGAGGTTCTTTGTCATAAACATCCAGGGCGCATCCGGCGATTCGTCCGCTCTCTAAGGCTCTGACTAAGGCCGCCTCATCGATGATTCCTCCGCGGGCGCAATTGATGATCCGTACGTTTTTTTTCATGATCGCAAATTCTGGATCCGAGATCATGCTCTTTGTTTCAGCGCTCTTGGGGATGTGGATCGTGATATAATCGGACTCCTTCAAAAGCGTCTTGAGATCCACCATCTTCACGCCCTTCTGGGAGGCGATTTCCATCGAGAGATACGGGTCATAAGCGATGACGTCCATCTCGAACGACTTCGAAAATTTGGCCACGGTCGAGCCGATCCGGCCGAATCCGACAATGCCTAATGTCTTTCCGTACAACTCGACACCGCTGAATTTGGAACGCTCCCATTTCCCTGCCTTCACGGAGGCACAGGCCTGCGGGATATTGCGGGAAAGCGCCAGGATCAAACTCATGGTGTGCTCGGCGGTTGAGGTGGTATTGCCGGCGGGCGTATTCATCGCGACAATGCCTTTTTTCGTGGCGGCTGTCAAATCCACGTTGTCCAAGCCGACACCGGCCCGGCCGATGAATTTCAATCTGTCCGCCGCCTCAATGATGTCCGACGTCACCTTCGTGGCACTGCGGATGATCAAGGCATCGTAATTTTTGATGACGGCCCTCAATTCCTCCGGCCGCAGATCATATCGGCAATCCACGTCGAAGTCTTTCACGGCCTTCAATATCCCGATCCCCTCATCGGCCAAGTCATCACTGATCAGTATTCTCATCATTGACCGCTCCAATATCTTGAAATGGTTATTCGTTAAAAATCTTCTGAGCGGCGCTCACACCAGACCCCAAAACAAATTTGTGCCCCATCCGGTGAAGCACCTTCTCCAAACAGGATATGCCTGTGAGAATATCGTATTCGTCGATACAGCCCATGTGCGCGATGCGTATGACCTTTCCCTTGAGTTTGTCCTGCCCACCCGCGACGGAGATGCCATAAGTATCCCGCATCGTCTTGACCAATTTCTCGCCGTCGATATCGGCAGGGAGACTGATGGTGGTGAGCGCATTGGAGATGCGCGAGGTATGGGGGAAAAGCGTCAATCCAAGCCCTTGCGCTCCCGCGCGCGTTGCCCTGGCCAGACGCGCAATCGAGGCCAAATGATTCTCCAATCCCGTTTCCTTGATCCGCCGCAGGCTTTCATTGAGGGCGATCACAATACCGATAGCCGGCGTAAACGGCGTATCGATTTTTTCCATGGCCTTTTTGGCCTCGCGCAGATCAAAATAATATCTGGGACTTTTCGATGCCGCGATCAGCTTCAAGGCCTTGGGACTTGCGGAAACAAAAGCCAGCCCCGGCGGCAGCATAAGCCCTTTGTGAGAAGCGGAGACAACCACATCCACCCCCCAGGCGTCTGTCTTGAGATCAGTCACCCCCAGACCGCTCACGGCATCCACGACCAAAACTGCATCGCTTTCTTTCACGACTTTGGCCACAGCTTCGATATCGGTTGTGACCCCTGTGGAGGTCTCACAAAGTGTTGTGAAAATGGCCTTGGTGTCTTTTTCCGCTGTGAGAAGTTCCTTGATCTGATCCGGCGAAACAACCTTTCCCCATTCCACCTTGACGACCTTCACATGGATCCCGTAACTCTCGCACAACTCCTGCCAACGCTCGCCGAACTTGCCCCCGTCGACGACAATGGCTTTATCGCCGGGCGATAACAGGTTGCTGACCGCCGCCTCCATCCCTCCAGTCCCGGAAGACGTCAGGATATAAATATCATGTTGTGTCTGAAAAACATATTTGAGGCCGGCGACCGCCTCCTTCAAATTCTCCTGGAACTGAGGGGTGCGGTGATGAATGATCGGCCTTCCCAATGCCGCACAGATCTCCGGCGGAATCTGTGTCGGTCCCGGTGTGAGCAGTAAATTTTTCTTCATGG
>CAYIQK010000003.1:24775-34985 GCA_964365515.1 uncultured Planctomycetales bacterium
ATTTCCTTGGCCTGAATGGAGATATCACTGGCGGTTCCTTGCGTCCCTCCCCAAGGCTGATGAATCATGATCCTTGCGTAGGGTAGAGCGAAACGCTTGCCTTTTGTCCCCGCTGATAACAACAGAGACCCCATGCTGGCCGCCTGGCCCAAGCAATAGGTCGAGACATCCGGACGCACAAACTGCATGGTGTCATAAATCGCCAATCCGGCCGTCACAGATCCCCCCGGCGAATTGATGTAGACATTGATATCTTTGGCGGCATCCTCGCTTTGCAGAAAAAGTAATTGCGCGATGATCAGGTTAGCGACATTGTCGTCGATTGCCGTGCCGATGAAAATGATCCTGTCTTTCAACAGGCGCGAATAGATGTCATAAGCCCGCTCCCCATGAGATGTCTTCTCAACGACCATCGGTACCAAAACTTGAGATTTTGAGTCCATTTTACTTTGCCTCCTCCCACTTGGCCTCTTTCAATAAAAATTCCATCACCTTCACAGCCAGATTTTCCTCGCCTTTGACTGCGATATTCTCCAATTCAGCGATTTTATCAAAAATCAGGTAAATCCTCACGTCTTTTTCAACCCTCTCCCGCAACTGTGGACCCACCTCCTCTTCCTTTTTCTTGATTTCCTCTTCGGAGAGTCCCTGCGATTTCAACCGGTATTTGATATCGTCCAAACGCCGTTCGAACTGCCGGTTGACCAAAGACTGCGGCGTCACCAATTTGGCTTTCTTCAAAAGATGTTCGACAATCTGGTTCTCCAGATCCAGCCGGTTCTGGCGGTCTTTCTCCATCTCCAATTGCCGGGAAAGCGATTTTCGCAATTCTTCGAGACTGGGGAATCCCAACCCACGGGCAAAGGCGTCATCCACGGCACCCTCAGTCGCCCCTTTTTCCTGCCCGCTGGACAGCCCCTGCTGTTTCCTGAAAAGTTCAAGTGTTTTGTTGATATCGTCTTCACCGACATTGGAACTTTTGCGTTTGACTTGGATTCCTTTGTAATCGCTGACTTTCACATCCGGTTTCACATCCAGCTTGGCGGTGAAGGTGACCGCCCCTTCCCTGAAATGCACATCCAAGATCTCCGGCAGGTCAATGGGCATGATCTTTTCCCTCTCGATGCCTTCCTGATACACCTCCGGAATCAATTTCTTAGCCACTTCCTCCTCAGCCAGCTTCCCATGCTGTGATTCCAGGATATGGCGCGGCACCTTACCCGGCCGGAATCCTTTGACCTTTGCGGATTTCCCGAACTCCTGATAAACCTCATCAAATTTCTGAAGGACTCTCTCCTTCGGGACCTCGAATTTCAATTCCCTGCGAACCGCATCAATCTTTTTGACTTCGATTTTCATCGGATTTGTGAACCTCCTTGATATTCATATGTTTCCACAAAAACTTTCATTTCACCTTTTTTAGAACATGTGGATGTCACATCCTGAATTTTTCTCCCAGATAAATCTTTTTGGCTTCCGGGTCGTTGATCAGATCGTCCGCCGTCCCGGAAATCAGAACCTTACCATCGGCAATCAAATACGCCCGGTCCGTGATCGAAAGGGTTTCCCGCACATTGTGATCAGTCAAAAGAATCCCCAGTCCCCGATTTTTAAGATTTTTGATGATCTCCTGAGCCTCAGCCACCACAATCGGGTCAATACCGGAAAACGGCTCATCCAGCAACAAAAAAGACGGGTTCGTCACTAAGGCGCGCGTGATTTCCAGGCGGCGGCGCTCCCCGCCCGACAGCGTGTAGGCCTTGTTCTTGGCCAGATGCGCGATGTTCAGCTCTTCAAGGAGAGAGTTCAACCTTTTCTTGCGTTCACGCGGACTGATATTCAATGTCTCTAAAATCGCCAGGATGTTCTCTGCAACCGTAAGCTTTCTAAAAATCGACGATTCCTGGGCCAAATACCCCATCCCTAACCGGCAGCGATCATGGATGGGTTGATTCGTGATATTTTCATGGTCGAAATAGATCTCGCCCTCATTGGGCCGGATGATCCCCACCACCATATAAAACGTGGTGGTCTTCCCCGCCCCGTTGGGCCCCAACAGTCCGACGATCTCCGAACGGCCGACGGAGATGCTCAGGCCATCAACGACCTTTCGCTGGCCGTAACGCTTGACTAAATTTTTAGTCTCCAACAGATGTAAAGGCATTGTTCCCCTCAGTCACCAGGATCAGCTTGGGTCTCCCTGTGAGGACCAGTTTCCGATCACTGCCGTTATAAACAGCCCTCTCCGCAACAGTTTTGTTCTCCCCGCGCACAATCACCACATGGCCGATACAGATCATTTCCTTGATTTGCTTTTTCTCTTCATCAAAATAGATTTCCATCCGGTCAGCCGTCAAAGTCTGATCCTCCTGAACCGCAACCACATTGTCCTGAAAGACGGCCATGGATTTCGCCTGGTCGATGCTCATGGGACCGTCACAGGTGATCGTCACGGTCCCTGGCTGCGCCTGGTCGGGCTGTGTCTGCATCGTCACCGTCACGTCCTCGTGGATCTGCGCCGTTTTGAGACCCGGATGGGCATCCATGCCTGTTCCCGTCGCCGTCATCCCTTTGTCCGTGATGACGACGCCTTCTTCGGTTTTGACCAAATCCTCACTCCGATGCCAGTCCAATGAATCTGTGGTGAGCTGGGCCCCGCTCTCGCTTGTGATCACCACATCCTTTTCCAAATGGATATTGCCGCTGGTCTGATCAATCACGCCGGTCTTGGCCGTCAGATTGACCTTTTCGTCCCCATAGGTTTCCGCGTCCACGTTCGAAATATTGATTTGACTGCCATGAATATCCGCCTGATCGCCGTTGACGACCCACGCCTTCTGGCCGTTGTTTTTGTAGCCTTCGAGATTAAACCCGTCGAACTGTTGTTGTTGTCCGTGTTCCGCGGCATACGACATCCCCGCGCAGGTACAACCGATCATCATCATCATCAAAATCCGAAGTCTCATGATCAAAGTTCTTTCAAGTGAAATTTGATACGATTTTCTTCCATTGGCCTTGGGTCTTCAAGATCAATTCCACGATCTCCCTGACGGCACCGTGGCCGCCGCGGTTTTGAGTCACGTGATCCGCGGCTTTTTGGACCTCGGCAACGGCATTGGGAACGGCAACGCCCAATCCCGCCCGTTTCAAAATACCGATATCCGGCAGGTCATCGCCCATGAAGCAAACCTCATCATCCTTCAAATTCCATTCTTTCAAAAGCGATTCGTAAGCGTTGATCTTAGGACACGCGTCCTGACAGACCTTGTCAATCTGCAGATCCCGCGCCCTGGCGGTAACGGCATTGGCCGAACGGGCGGAGATGATCGCCGTTTTATAACCCGCCTTACGAAACAGCACCAATCCGAAGCCGTCCTGAACGTCAAAAAACTTGATCTCCCGGCCTTCCTCATCAAGGACAATCTTGCCGTCGGTTAAAACACCGTCGACATCGAGGATGAGAAGTTTGATCTTGAGAATCTTTTGTCTGGGGATACGGTTCAAAATAAACCTGCCTTCAACAGATCCTGCACGTCCAATAGTCCAACGAGTTTGTTTTTTCTGTCGATCACGGGAAGCTCGTCGATCTTGCGATCCTGTAAGATGCGCAGGGCCTCAACGGCCAACTTGTCTTTCAAGATGGTGGTTGGATTCCTTGTCATCACGTCCGACACCCGGCGTTCCAGCAGGTGAGCGTCCGACTCGATATGACGCCGCAAGTCTCCGTCGGTGAATATGCCGACGAGGCGGCCCCGCGCATTCAAAACGCAGGCCGAACCGCACCGGGCGTGGGTGATGGCCAACAAGACCTGTTTGACCCTCGCGTCATCGGTCACCTGGGGACAATGGATCCCCTTGCGCATGATATCCTCAACCCTCAGAAGCAGTTTTCGCCCGATGGAACCGCCGGGATGATAAAATGCGAAATCCTCCTGCCGGAATCCCTTGCGCAGAATCAAACACGCCGCCAAGGCATCGCCCATCACCAAAGTCACGGTCGCAGAGGCCATGGGGGCAAGTCCCAAAGGACACCCTTCCTTTTTCACAGAGACATCCAAAACGACATCGGCGTGTTTGGCCAGCGTTGAAGACAAATTGCCCGTCATGGCGATCGTCCGGGATCCGATTTTTTTAATGAGCGGCAGAAGCCGTGTCGTCTCTTCAGTCTCACCGCTATAAGAGATGATGACGACCACGTCATTCTTCGTCACCTGCCCCAAATCGCCGTGGACGGCCTCGGCGCTGTGCATCCACAGACTCGGTGTGCCGGTTGAAGAAAACGTCGAGGAGATCTTCCGTCCGATGATACCGGTCTTGCCCATCCCTGTCACGATGACGCGGCCTTTGCACTTCGCAATCAAATCCACCGCCGCAAGAAAATCTTGATTGACCCGTTTGACCAGCTCACGGACGGCCTTCGCCTCGATCGTGATAACCTCTTTGGCCTTTTTGATTGTCATAGGATCGTTATCCAGGATTATTTTCGTTTGACTATTCTATCTATCGCCTTCAAATCAACAAGCAATTTCTCCAGTTTCCCCAAGGCCAGCGTATTCGGCCCGTCGGAAAGCGCTTTGGCGGGATTCGGATGCACCTCCACAAAGACCGCATCACAGCCCGCCGCGACCGCGCAGCGCGCCAGAAGCGGGATATATTCGCTTTGCCCGCCGGAAGCCGTGCCCAGCCCTCCGGGCTGTTGGACGCTGTGCGTGGCATCAAAGACAACCGGATAACCCGTTTCCCTCATGATACTCAAAGAGCGAAAATCACTCACCAGATAATTGTAACCGAAACTTGTCCCGCGTTCCGTGAGCAGAATCTTCTGATTTCCCGTGCCCTCCACCTTTTTGATAACCTCAACCATATCCCACGGCGCTAAAAACTGCCCTTTTTTAATATTGACAACCCTTCGCGTCTCACCCGCCTTGATCAGGAGATCCGTCTGACGGCATAAAAAGGCAGGAATCTGGATGACATCCAAAACTTGAGCGGCCGCATCCACTTCCTCGACGGTATGGACATCACTCAAAACAGGGACTCCAAGGCGTTCCTTGACTTCCCTCAATATCTCCAGCCCCTTCGTGATCCCAGACCCTCGGAAAGATTGGATGGATGTCCTGTTGGCCTTGTCATAACTGGCCTTAAAAATGAAGGGGATCTTAAGCCCTGTCGTGATCTTGCCAATGGCAGCCGCTATCTTCAACACCACAGACCTATTTTCAATGACACACGGCCCGGCGATCAGGACAAAGGGTCTGCCACCGCCCACTTCAACCGAACCCACTCTAACGATTTTTCCTGTCCCGCTCATTTTCCGGAGAAACTTTCTATCGGCCGTTCAAAATGGCCTCAACCTTGGCCAGATCTTCGGGTGTATCCACCCCGATTGTCTCTTTGTCGGTCACAACCGTCTTGATCCTCACCCCTGCCTCCAGAGCCCTCAACTGCTCCAGCTGTTCCGTCTCTTCCAAGCGCGACCGAGGCATCTTGCTGAAAGCCATCAGAAAATCTTTTCTGTAAGCGTAAATCCCCAGGTGTTTGTAATAGCGGATCTGATCAAGTCCTTTTTTTTCTCTATTGTAAGGAATCACCGACCTCGAGAAATATAAGGCATAACCTTTTCTATCAATGACCGCCTTCACGATGTTGGGATTATTCACCTCCGCCATCGTGTCCATGACCTTGACCACGGTGGCCATCGAAACCGTTTCGTCGTCACGAATGGCGCAAACCAAATCATCAATCACATTGTGATGAATGAGGGGTTCATCCGCTTGGATATTGACAATGATCTCGGCGTTGATATCCCGGACGGCTTCCGCGATGCGGTCGGTCCCAGAGGCATGGCTGAGGGAAGTCATAACCGCCTTAGCCCCGAATTCTTGGGCGGTCTTCAAAACCCTTTCATCGTCACAGGCAATGATGATATCCTCAAGGAAGCGGCTGTGTTTGCATCGCTGCCAAACGTGCTGAATCATCGGCCTGCCGTGGATGGGCGCGATGACTTTGCCCTCGAATCTCGTTGAAGCCCATCGGGCAGGGATCACACCAACCGCCCTCATGGTGTCTGATGTTCCTTCAGCGCTTGCAGAAGTTCTTCCTTGGTGACGGCCACCGCGCCCATCTTGCCGACCACAATGCCCGCCGCCAGATTCGCGAGATCCGCCGCCTCAAGTTTTGTGGCACCGGCCGTCAAACTCAAAGTGAAAGTGGAGATCACCGTATCCCCTGCCCCGGAGACGTCATAAATCTCACGCGCCTTGGTTTTGATGACAACGGGCTTTTTCCCATGCTCGAAAAGCCGCATCCCGTGTTCCCCCAAAGTGATGAGGAGCGATTCCAATTCCAGATATCTCAGTAATTCCTGGCCGGCCAGATTGATATGGGTATTATTGCGCAGTTTGTCAAGGTGGATGCGCAGATGCCCGGCTGTCGGCGAGGTGATCTTGATATTGTGAATCGCGTTCTCCGTTTCTTTGAGATTCGGCGTGATCGCGGTCACATGATGATAATAACTGAAATGCTCGACCTTCGGGTCTACCGTAATCACCTTCTTTTTCTGGAGAGCCAGATCACGGAGAAAATTGACCAATTCCGCGGTGATCAATCCTTTCCCATAGTCGGAGATAATCACCGCGTGGTAGGAATCGATATGCCGTTTGATGAAATCAAAAATCTTCCGCTGAACAATCCTGTTGACAGGGCCGTTGATCCTCTCGCGGTCGATGCGCACAATCTGCTGATGCTGGGCGAACACACGGGTTTTGCAAATGGTCGAGAACCGTCCGCCAACCATGATTCCCTTGGTGTCAACTCCCTTGTCTCTCAATTTTCTCCGGAGGATTTTCCCATGAGGATCATCGCCCACCATCCCGACTAAGGTCACGCGGGCCCCCAGCCCCTTCAAGTTGTGCGCCACATTGGCCGCCCCCCCGGGGGTATAAGAAGATTTCTCCTCTAAAACAACCGGCACAGGCGCCTCGGGAGAAATGCGCGAGACACTCCCCTGGATATATTGGTCGAGGATGATATCCCCGACGACCAAGATATTTTTATTGTGAAATCTGGAGATGATGTTTGTCAGACGGCTCATGGCATTTTGTAGATTGCAATACTAACACAGTTTAAATATGGAGTCAACAGCTTCCAAAACCTGCTGGGTTGAAATGGCTTCCAGATATTGGGGATTTGCGGCCGCGGACTTAGCAAAAAAAATGGAGGTGTCAAAAGCCGCGCTGACAAATCTTGATTTACGGCCGAGCGGCTGCCAACGCTGGGGATTGATGCCCGGATGATTCCTCGTAAAAATCGACACCACAGGAGTCCCCACACCCGCGGCCACATGCACCGGGCCGGAGTCATTGGACACAAGAAGGCGGCATCGCCTCAACAAACTGGCCAGCTGGCTCAATGTCATCTGGCCGGTCAAATCCAATGCCGGCACACGGATGCGGGATAAGACCAAAGAGGCGGCATCTCTCCCATCATTTGTCCCAACAAGCACAATCCGGCTGTCATAACGTTGGGCCAGTTGATCAATCAGTTCACAAAACCGGTACCACGGCCATCGTTTGGATGGGTCACTGGCCCCGGGATGAATCGCCGCCACACACTCATAGGAGTGAATGCGATTCTTCTGCCACAATTCCTCAATCCAACATTCAGACTCCGGTCTGACGGCCACGTACAGATCGTCAGCGAGATCTTCAAGGGATTTACGAAAGATTTCATTGCCGCCGATCCCCAGATGCTGTAATACATCCAGACAGTACTGGGCTTCGTGCCTGCGGCCATGGTGACGTTCATCCGCGATGGGGTCTGTTAATAAAAATCCCAATTTATTGTTTTTGTATCCCACACGGCAAGGGATGCCGGCCAAGAAACACATCAAATTTGTCCGTTTCTTTGTGTGATAGATAATGGCCAGATCAAATTTGAGGCGGCGCAGCAAAGCCGCGAGGCGGATCAACCCCTTCCATCCCCGATGTTCATTTTCACGGTCATCCATGATGATTTCATCAAGATACGGATTGCCCTCAATGAGATCACGTGTCGCCGGCGAGATCAGGATGGAAATCCTGGCACCGGGATAGGCCTGCCGGAGGACTTTGATCGCCGGGGTCGTCAAAACAACATCACCGATGCGGTCGGTGCGCACAATCAGAATATTCTGAAATGCTTTCATGGTTTGGGAAAGATGACTTGATCGTTAACGACTTGGAACGCCTCCATGACCGCGCTGGTTGTGATCGCCTCCATGCAGGTATGCCTGGATGAACTCTGGGGATTCCGGCATGCCGGACAAAACTGATTTTGTCTCAAATAACGACTGTTTGAGCTCCATGGGCCGTACTTCAGAGCATCTGTTGGACCAAAAAGAGCGAGGACAGGGACATCCAAGTAACTGGCCAGATGCATCGGGGCGCTGTCATTGGCGATCACGAGCAACGCGTGCCGCAAGACCTCGGTCAACTGGATGAGGTTTGTCTGACCGCATAAATTCAAAGTCCCCTCACCGAGCATCTCCACGATCCTTTGCGCGATCCTCCGGTCGCTTTCATCCCCGACAAAAACAACCTTGACATAATACTTTTTGATCAAGTGATAACAGACCTCCGTGAAATATTTCCCTGCCCAGCGCTTAGCATGATCCGCCGCGCCGGGAGCGACGACGACATACCTTTGGTTTTCATCCAATCTTTCTTGCACTAACCCGCGCACATACCTTTGATTCTCATCGGATACAAACAAAACCCCTGATGCCGCCGGGACCGCATCATACAGATAAACAGATCGCAAGCGAAGAAGATGTTTGTCCCTCATGTGCGCATCCCCACGATTGGCTAGAATCACAGGGGTTTTGTATTTCGCGGAAATGAAAAAAGGGATAGCGGTATGACGCAGGTCAATGACCAGATCAAAATGCTGACGGCGCAACTCGCGAATCCAGAGAATGGTCTGATATACAGACTGCTGTTTGTCAAAGATATAGACCTTCCGCAGATGGGGATTATCCTCCAACAGAGACGCGGCTTTAGGACCGACCACGACCGAGAGTTGAGCGGCCGGAAAATCATTCTTAAGGATATCCACAACCGGTAGCGTCAAAATGACATCTCCAATATTCGTCAAGGATATGACCAGAATGTTATGAATTCCGGATTTGTCGAACAACATCAAGGACTTCCTCCACCGTTACCGATTGCATACAGATATTATCCGGGCACTCCAAATGATAACACGGCTTGAAGTTGCAGCCGACGTCGTGTTGAAGGATGAAACTCCGGCCATTTCCACGCGGCCCGGTGACTTCCGGCCGCGTGGGACCGAATAGACCAATCACATCCGTGCCGACACTACTGGCGAGATGAAGCGGCCCGGAGTCCGCCGAGATCACAAGATTCGCCCTTTTCATCAAGGCGATGAGTTGTTTCAAAGTGATCTGGCCCGCCAGGATCAGCACCCGGCATTGGCTTTGGGAGGCGATCCGATCCGCGAGCGGCATATCTTCGCGCGTGCCGGTGATGATGACCCTGACATTCGCGCCGGTCATCAAGCGCTCAATGAGAAGGCTGAAATTTTTCTCAGGCCAGCGTTTGAGATCCCAATTCCCACCGGGGTGAACAACGACAAGAAAATCTTGTTCCGCGATTTTGTGTGACGCCAGAATCCCCATCATCTCTTCCCGCGATTCGTGACCAACGTCGAGGAATGTCGCGCGATCCTTGACCGGAATTCCAAACGATTCAATGATGTTCAAATAATCATCACAGCGATGGGTCGTTGCCTTAAGAGCCTTCAGCCCTTCGCTGCGCTCAGGACGTCGGCTCACGGTGTTCGCCTCCAGCCGGTGTGTCAAAAAAAATCCCCGTCCTTTGGTGTCATAACCAATCCGCTGAGGAATCCCCGCCGCAAACACCAAAAGGGCCTTAGTCAAGGAACGGTGCAGTAAAAAAGCGGCATCAAAATGACACCGGCGCAATTCACAAATCAAACGCGCCTTCGCCCAAGGATTCCGGTGCTTTCCATTCTCATCATAAATCATGATTTCGTCAATTTGCGGGATGCTCTCGAGGATCTCCCTGACCCTGGGGACGGCCAGACAACTGACCCTGGCCGCAGGATACGCCTCCTTGAGCGCCCTGAAAACGGGCGTGGAGAAAATGGCATCCCCCATCCAATTGACATTCACAACCAGGATCTTTTTCAT
>CAYIQK010000004.1:0-31685 GCA_964365515.1 uncultured Planctomycetales bacterium
GGTCGGGATCCCGACTTCCAATCTTCTGATTGAAAGGTCGGGACCAGCCACGGTTAATTGGGATATCCATGGCGACCGAATGTTTTCCAGAGACAGAACTTCCCTTACGCCGCGTACTTCAGTAGATACACCTTCTACTGTACCCTGTACCCTGTACCCTGTACCCTGCTTAAACACACCTCTGGAACCGAATATGTTCTGAATCAATTTTTCAACACGAATTGTGCCGAAGACAGGAGGATCCAGGGCGGCGAGGCTCTTGTCACCAAGCCGATTCACGGCAAGAGACACCGCTTTGAATCCTCGTTCAAACGATTTGCGTATTAATCCAAAGACCAGTATTATTGACGCCTTGATATCGAAGAGATTTGTATTGCCATTTGAATCAGGAACCGGTTGTGTGACCGGTGAAGATGTGCCCGGAGCCACCGGCGCCGGCATCATCGGGGCAAACGGTACATTCTTGGCCACATCGTTGGCAGCCTTAAGGGCAAACTGGAGACTGTTCTTGGCCATCTGCAAGGCCAACGCCGCCACGGCCTTGGTTTCCTGGTACGATGCGACAATAACGGTCTTGAGCTGTTCTTTCTTCCTGGCGAAATAAGCCATCCAGACCGGATCGTTGCGGTCAATGACCGGCGAAGAGGATGTCTGAATGACCGCGCCGACCGGCGATGAGGCCGTTTCGATAGTCTCTGGGGCGGGCGCAGTATGATCCGGGTTTTCCTTTGTGGCTTCTGCGATAATTTCTTTTAAGCTCACATCAACCTGGCTCCTCTTGGCTTTCTTGCGCTTAAACTGGGTCTTTACCCATTCGTCGAAGCGCTCGAACCACACACCCATCATAAAGGCCAAATCGGACAATTTTATCTTGATGAAATTCAACGCGGCGGACGCGCGGTCGTTTAAGGAGGCCTGTGGATCAACCAGGGCACGCTTGATCTGGATAATAATGCCGGAGACTTGCGGGAAGGAAGGAACCAGCGTCAGTTCCCACGCGTTCGGCGCGTTGGTCTTGCGGGCCAAGCCATCTTTAATGCCAACCTGCGCCAAAACGCCCATCTGTTTGGCCAAGACATAAACGATACCCGCCACCGCAACAAATGTTCCGGCCACCGCGTACGCCCCAACCCCCACCGCCGCCGTTGTAACAGCACCGACACTTAAGCCGAGCAAGGTTTCAATCGCGCCGAAGCCAGATTGTATATCAGTAGGACTGTCAATATTAGAACTACCTGAAGACTTTTGATGAAAAAGATTTACAAGATACTCTTTTGCGCCAGAATAATCCAAATAATCCCATCGAGCAATTATCCCTATTGTTGTAATTTGTTCATAAGTGTAATCATAAGGACACACTCCTTGTGACGTATATACGTCTTCTGTTATTTCCCCAGTTTCCACTTGTTCTTCTTTAGAAACTAACTTTAAGATTTTGGATAAATCCTTTGTATGGTCTGAAACCGAATCAGAAATATTAATTAAAGGCAGCGCTATATCCTGAATAAATTCCCTATAAGCTGCATGGTAGGCCTCAACTTTCTTCCATCTGATATGTTGATATAATTCATGCCATTTAAGAGAATCCCTCATCAACATAATCAATGCCGATTTAAAACGTTCAATATTATTCTCATATAATTTTAACAAAGCTGCCACACCAGCCTCCAATGTATCGCAAGGCGGTATTCCTGCCTCAGCCAATAATATCCCTACACGTAAACTCCACTTTAATAACTCTTCGTTAGAAGATATTTCTTTAAGTTTTGGCAATGTTATATTCTGCGAATAATCTAAAGGCATATCATTCTTTCTCAGAACATCAAAATAGAGATGCTCTAATTTATAAAAATTCGAATCAAACAAAATATTGTCAATATCCCCAATTTTAATCAATGCTCTGGACGCAGTCCTCCGCGCACTCCAATCAGCAGATCCACCAAAATCAGCAATATATCGTCTTACCTTAAGCTTAATGATTAAAGCGCCCATCTTATCAAGGGCATTATAAGCAGCCTCACGGACATCCCCATTAAAATCTTCTAGCCTCTCGATCAATGGATCTATGATCCTCGGATCTCTTATTTGTATTTGGCCCAAGGCGTTAACAGCAGCCAAACGGACACGCCAATTCTCATCTTTTAAGACTTCTAACAGATTCGGGACAGCTTGAGGGATACCAATTTTACCTAAAGCCTCAGCAGCGCCACAACGGACTAACCATTCTTCATTTTTTAAAGCCTCTTCCAAGGCTAAAACGGCGGGAAGACCGATTTTAGCTAAAGCTACAATAGTAACTCCACGTACATCCGAATTTTCATCTTCTAATGTCTCTAACAAGGCCGGAACAGCGCGAGCATCCCCAATCTTACCCAATGCTTCCACAGCAACCACACGGATCCACCGATCCTTATTATTGAGTTCTCTTAGATACCAAGTAACTGGAAATAAAAATTTATATAGTGAAATCCCCAAATAACGAATAAATTTAAACGCAAAAAATTCTAAGGAGTACCCCATACCCACTAATATCCAGAATAGTAAGGAAACACCGAAGGTTCTTATAATGTGTTGGAGGTCAAGAATCCCAACAAAAAATACAATAGTCATAATTCCTAAATCAATTTCCAGGAAATCTTCTAAATCACCAAAATTTTTGAAAAGGACATAGTACAACACGGCAATCATCCCCAACCCAACAAGTAAAGGCAAAATTAATAAAGCTATCTGTGAAATTAAGATCGGGATTGTTGTTATATTGAATCCTCCGATAATCGAAATTGTCGGAAAGGCAATATTAACCAAATATATGGAAGCAACTGTAATATAGAATAATTTAAAAGTTTTCTTAATTTGATCCACTTTTTCAAGGGGTGAGGATGCCGCTGGAGGGTTCTTTATCTCTTCCGCAATTTCCTTTTGCACAGCTTCAGCGATTTTCTTTTCCGGGAAAAGAACATCAAAAGTATCGATAAGCCCCGCTTCGACTCTTATCGTCGGATACGTTTTCCATATTTCCTCAATTTCTTTATCAGTCTTATTCCTATTAATTTCTTCGCTATTGGGAGCTTCAGATGAATAATTTATTTCAATTAGAAACCTATTCAGACGCTTAGTCTCCAAAGCACTCAATGATCGATCTTGATTTAATCGAATAAATAAGTCCTTAACCTCAACAGGCCAAACAGGCATAACCTGATATAAATCTTTATGTTGTAATAACTTGTTCAATAATTCCATTGGTTCTTTAAATGGATAATTCATTCCAATGAGAAGTTTATTCAAATGTTCAATTTCCGAAGGATTTAATAATTGACCTTGATTTAATCGAATAAACAAGTCCTTACCCTCAATAGGCCAAACAGGCATAACCTGATATAAATTTTGAAGCTGTAATAACGCCCGTCTTAAGACCTCTGGGGTCTGCCTTTTAGGAGTTTCTAATGGGTAATTTGTCTCTATAAGAGACCTATTTAAACGTTGGATTTCCAAAGAACTCAACGATTGACCTTGATTTAATTGAATAGATAAGTCCTTAACCTCAATAGGCCAAACAGGCATAACCTGATATAACTCCTTATGTTGTAATAGCTTATTCAATGATTCTATCGGCTCTTCTAATGGATAATTCATTCCAATAAGAAGTCTATTCAAATGTTCAATTTCCGAAGGATTTAATGATTGACCTTTGTTTAATCGACTAAATAAGGCCGCGCCCTCAATAGGCCAAACTTTATTCATAACCTTATATAAATCTTGAAGTCGTAATAACTCATTCGATATAGCCTGTCTTAAAACCTCTGGGGTCATGGAATCTTTAAATCCACCCACTGAAAATTCAAACTTAAATTCATCCTTTGAAAACTCCAAAGAACCAATTTTCTTTTCTTGAATACCTTTGGATATTTTTTGTACAATTGTATCTCTTAAATTCTTCAAGATATTCTTGTCAGATTTTATTTTATCCAATCTTTTTTCCTCTAAATTCAACCATTCCTTAATCCAATGCCCAAGCGCCAGGTAAAGCACGCCAACGCTCCAGGCAAAACCGCTGGCTGGCACCCATACATAAGCCAAGACGTTAACAGCCAGCATCCAGCCTAAGATCATCCATAACCCAATTTTATTTCCATAAAATTGTTTCAAACCGGCATCCAATCCTTTGAACAACCTAAAATCGGTCATTATAAATTTGCCATTCCATTTCTTTTTGACCCACATCTTGTAAATATACGCCCCGCCGACCCAGGACAGCCCAGCGGCAATAAAGAGGCTCCATTTCCCAATCAAGCTTAACGTTGTAGGCGTGCCCCATACAGCCAGCATAACTATAGTCAAGAAAATCTTGTCTCCATAATTATCTAACGCATTATGGAAGTCCTTGAATATTTTAGTCGGATGCAGGAATAATTCCTTCTGAGTATGGGGATAAATCGGTCGATAATCTTTCCCGGGCAATATACCCATCTTGTAATACAACGAAATCATCTTGTTAAAGAACGGGAAGTGAAGAATGGTTTCCCGAACCGTGCGGAAAGCCGCCCGGACAAGGCTTAACGAGGTTCTCCAATGATAATTCAACTGCGGGAAGTTGATGGCCCACGAGAAGACCAGCATCATCAAAATCCACACGATCGGAGCCGGCAACCCGATGTAAACATTCAGCGGAATCACCCAGCCGTTTATGATATAGCCGACAAATACATACACAAAAGAGACCAGCCATACCCAGGATTTCTTCCAATAGAAAAAGCCTGTCCGGTGCGTGCCGAACTTCTCATTCCATGCCAGCGTGGAAGTATAGAGGTACCTCTCATATATTCTGGAAAGCTGGAATTCAATAGAACCGGCACTCCATTTGGTCATCGGGGCCACAAGGGCTTCTTGTGTAGGCGGCATGCGCCAATAAACCTCACGATAACGCACGTGTTTGGCGAATAAACCAAATAAAGCGAATTTAAAGTAACTAATCAAGTCCTCACTGACCAGATAATCTGTATTCAACAGTTCATAATCTTCCGAATAATCCTTATTGATCATGCCCTTCCCGTAGAAACCGGCTGTATCTTTTTCGTTCTTCACGGGCAACACGGTCGTGTCCCATGTGCCCTCTGCAACGCCTTGGGCTCTTCCGGCGGCGGACATACCTATACTGAAGACCATAATATTCGAAATGCTGATCCCAAGATAAGGATTGCGGTTAAACTCGGCCATATTGCGCATCACCCCGAGAGACTCCTGCGGGTCCATTTCCATATGGGAGTCCTGCATCTCAACCAACTCCCCTTCCACCTGATACCAGCCTCTCACGATCTGGCCGTATTTTGATCCCCGAATAAATTCTGTACTACCAGGCGAATAAACAAATTGCGCCCCCATTTGTTTAAGATGGATAAGTTCAACTCTGGCTTCCTCATCTGTTTTATCTATTCTACCGGCGTCTATTTCTTCTGGTGAGGCCTGCTCCCAAAGATCGATAGATGTCGTAATAATTTTATTGTCATTAATCAAAATTTGTAATCTTCTATCAACTTGCTGTTTATAAAAGTTGTGCCAATGTCGATAATAAGCCTGTTCATAAGCATTGCGTTCTTGTTCCCTCTTGGCTTTGATTGCCTTGTAAGTATCCTTGGCCCAATAATTTTCGGCATAATTGAACAAATGCTCTTTCAACATGCCCAGCGAACGTATCCAGCGGTAATTGGTCAGAAGCCGGATATTGGCCCATTCTTCCGTCTTTTTAATGAGAGCCAAGGCCATTTTCATCGCCTCTTGATCCGCTATCTCTAATGGCAGCGCTTGCTTCCCATTTTCTTTAACAAACGTTATCTTCGTCGGCGTTCTTCCGATGACCTGACCATCTTTATTCTTTGCATAATTCCATTCAACCTTATGGGATAGACTTTCGCCAAACTCAATATTTTCAATCCAGGAAATTAATGTTTTCAATTCCCCTAATGGGAACATGCCTCCTTCCGGCAACATCTTCTTTAACATACTGACGAGATTGCTAAATTCATCCGCGTAACGAACCTTCAAATAATGCAACTGGCTATCTAGATTATTTTCCAATACATTCTTTCTGACGAATTCCTGCGCGATGGGATCTTTCAGGGTATGGAATAATCTCTCGACATCAGCGATAAATTCGGCCCAGGAAGCCTTATTTTCCGGCTCGTTATATTTTTTGACAAATCTCAGGATTTTTCTCACATCCTGTTTACCGGTTTTAATGTCTATTAACTGGTCTTTCAAGCCTTCCAGCAACTCCAGCGCGCGCTTCTTGTCAACCTTTCGCAGGCTCGCTATTTCATTAAACAGATAATAATATCTTTCCCCGCCGCCGGCGGTGATCATAAACGTCAAGGCCATCATGCGGTCAAAATCGTCAATGGCGGACTTGTCGGCAAAATGAGTGTCCACAAATCTGACAAAAGCGTTTTGCACCCGCTCGTTGGTAGTAGTAGATTTGATAACCTCTTCTATCTTTTCCTCGACATCTTTCACCGTCATATCTTGGGAGGATTTGAATTCGATTATCTTTTTCTCTTCTTCCGAAATAAACCCGCCTTCATACCAATACTCGGCGCTGACCTTGTTCCAGAATTCCGTGAATAACTCACCGGTAGGGGTCATGCGAATTCTTGGTTCACCGGTTTCCTTGTCTATCGTAATGAAAATGTCCCGGAACGCCTTTCTGGCTTGACCTTTCTTCCAGACCGGAGCCTTTGAATAATAGATGTTCCATGCCTTATACATTACAAAGGCCCATCCGCCCAATGCCGCCACGAGAGAATAGAAACCGGGAAGCAACGCATAAAGGGCCACACCGCCTAAAAGCGAAACAATGACTAACCCAACCTCTCCCCTTCTCACGTAGAACCTTAATGATCTGTCCTTGTTAAACATCAGGAATCCGGTCAAGAAAGTGGCCAGTTCGTTAATGGAAACAAAGAACAAAGGCAGGAAGCCGAGATAGAGAATCCATCCGGTCAAATACAGCCAGTTCGCCGTAATCGCGAACCAGCCCAAAGCATAGTTTGCGGAAATGGCCAACATCACCGCGCTGAAGGCAAGACCGGCAATAAATATAAAAATAAAGTAAGCTTTCCCAAACTTCGTCTTCAGATCCTTCTTGTTCCCCCAGTCTTTGCCGTTTTGGTAAGGCCCGGAGAATAAATAGGCGCGCAACACGCGGACGGCGATCCATTTGGTCCACTTTTTCTGTGACTTCGCTGCTTGGATAAACCACACGATCGGATGTCGACCGGTCTTGCTTTCAAATAATTTCTTTGCGCCGAAAACGATTCCAGTCTTGGTCGCCAGCCATCTCGCCGTATCAATGACAGTAGAAGTCCACAAATACCATGTCAAAGGCACATAGGTCTTCTTGATGTGGGTCCACCAGCCTATATTCAACTTATTGCTCACCCACGGCTCATTCCGGGCAATCAAATCTTTAACCTTCTTGCGAATAGAAGGAACAATATGCTCATGGATGTAGGTTAAGACGCTATCCGGCCGAGAATTCTTATCAAACCTCTTTGCTTTTTGATAATCAATGTTACCTCTTTGCTCAATCTCTTGAATCTCGGCTTCCAGATTTAATCCAATCGCTACAAACGGTTCTTCCAAATATCGGAATAAGTCCGAAATATCATCTTGCGTAAGAATATCATCGGGATCGAGTTTCTTCGTCTTATTCTCATATAATTTCTCGTTTACCCACTTGGCTTCTTCCGGCCTTCGATAAGCCTCGATCATTGTATTCACTTCGCCACCAATAACCACGTACTTCAAGAACCTGGCCATCAGGTGCACCTGCACGAGGGCGTCTTTTCTCGTCTTCGGATCCGTTGCCTTGCGCAGGAGGTAATTAATCACCGGGCTGATGCCGGTTATGGAAGCGCCTAAGCCAAGCTCATAGGGCAGGGCAAATATTCTCTTGTAGAGCCGTGTTCTCAAAGTAGTAGTGTATCCTCTGCCTTCCTCCTCTACAATCTTCTCAATCGCTTCGACATCATCGGCCATCTCATCAACGGGTTTGGTTCTATAAAGCGGATACTGGAACGGCGACTTCTTATCCCGCTCTCTTTCCATGTTTCGGAAACGGAACTCTTCATCCACATTGATAATAGAATAGGGATCTCTTAAGAGCATATTGACGATGCGATACAGATCGCTCTCAATAAATTTGTTTACCTGTTTAGCAATTTCATCTTTCTTTTCAGTCAAAAGTTCTTTAGCCGTCTTTCGGGCGTAGGAATCATTCTTTTGCACGGCAAGTTCATCCAATCCCAAATCAGTCCAATAATTATTGAATATGCCTCCAAAGCCTTCGGCAACGAGCTTTTCCATAAACACCCTGTACCAGAAGGTTTCTTCCGGCAGGGTGGCATCACCGTAAGCAGCCCTGATCGTATTTTTCATCTTTTCATTAGCACTGATGTCCTGGAGTATCTTTTCAGCCACTGTTTTAAGCTGCTCTATATTTAACACACCAAGATCATCAGCATCAACCATGCGCAGGATGGCAATTTTCAAGTTTTCACTTAAAGAGTCATCGGGGAAGGCGCTATTTAACAATGTCTTTAAGTTGTCCAAATTGTGGACATGGTTCTCCAATTCATGTTTAAATTGATTCAAGGAGAGTCTGGCTACCGGGGCTTTGATATTTTCCGTATCATAACTGGAATTATTCTTGAATAACCCCGTCCATCCCAGCAGCTTCTCGCTCAACTTCCTGAATTCCAGGACCTCCCCGCGGCCGTCCGTATACTCATGCGGGACAGCCGTCTCAACGGTGAGCTTCCCGGATATCTGCTTCTTGAGAACATCGCTCAGCAGGGTTGTGTTATTGACAAATTCTTTTGCCTGGCGGGCACTGACGAAATACCCCCGTCTCTTTCTCGTGTGGATGATTTCTTCAGCCAATGCCTGCGAGATAGTAGTGTCTTTAATGACTTTATTTAACTGGCTCTTCCGGGTTTCGAGTGGGTAAATCGCTTGTAATAATGCCCTATTTAATCTCAAATATTCCGACTCGCTAAGCTTCACATCCGGCATTTGAGCCCTTACGAGTAATTTTTGTATCTCATTAGGAAGATTTGACTTATACATATCAACATCGACTCGAGTATGAAAATCATGCGTCTTGAGAATCTTATTAAATGCCCTTACAAAATCTTGTTCTGTAACCTGCTCTAGCTTATCAGCAGTTGTGGCAAGTTTTTCAAGCACCAAAACATCCTGTTTCCTATTGGTTTGTAAAGAGTTACGTAATGCTTCGGCATCTAAATCACCCACTAAAAACTCGGAAGACCCATTTAACTCTTCCATAAGACGGTCATACGTGGGCGCGTTAATATACACAAGGCCCTTAACGTTTTTGGAGAACAATGTAAGGAGTTTGTTCACAATATAAGCGGTGAGCAATATGACCGTTAATCCGGCGCCCAACCAGCCCAAGGCGAAGAAGTTATTTACCGTAGTATCACGCAGAGTCGGGGCTTTCCAGTCAGCGGCCACACCGGAATCTTTTTTGCCCTCTACGGAACTACCGTTGGCGGAATCATTGAGAACGTCAAAGACCGCTTTTACTTCTTCCATGTTGCTGAATTCGAAATCCGCGGGATGCTTCACGCCGAGGCGCTCCAACTCTCTGACGGGCAGATAGGTCGTGGTATTGTATCCTTTATTCCAGAATATCCAGCTCAAACGATGGCCCAAGCGTTCATACCAGGTCTTTTGGGCCATCTCCGCGGCCCACAGATCATTCACAAATTCAAATTGCATATCAGGATCGCGGAAGGAATTAAGCACAATGCTTCCGTTGAAGGTCAGGACAGCCCCCTGGGATTCCTCGCCCAACTTGACTGCCTGGCCATTTTCATTTCCGCGCAGGCGACCCAGGATAGACCGCAAAGAAGACTTGAGGATTTCAGGCTCGTAGCCCAAATACAAATTCCAACCTCTATGTTCACCTTCGCCATACACCGGCACAATCTGCTGATACATCTTCCATTGTCCCGGATTGCTTAATAGCTCAGGAATAAATTTCTCATGGCCAAATCCCAGATCCGTCCAAAACCGATTCCAGTAACTTGATGGATCAAATCTCAAGACAACCGAAGGCTGCTGTCGATTATTAAAAGCGTTAATCTTGTAAAGCGGGTCCTTACCTTCTATTCTTCCAAATATCTGATATCTCAACCGGCCATTTAAATCCAGGGCGATGGCCTTCAAAGAGTTGTGGCCGTATCTTAAATCTTTTTCGACTCTATTCGTGCTCATCCATTGATCACCAATCTTGACAAATTCTTGATTATTATATCCGGCAACCTTGGCCTCTTTGGACCAATCATTTCTCTCCTTCTCATACCGGCTATACGCCTCTCCTATCTGAGTATCATATCTATATGTATAAGATCCTATTGAGAATGGGTGATACGGCAACGCGAGGTAGCGGGGAAACGTGACATAAAGAGGGTCACCTTCAGGAAGGCCCGTTTCTTTGTTGACTTGAGCATAACCTGACAATATGGCGTATAATTGGCCTTCTCCGTTTTTGACTTCTTCCCAAACGCCGAACTGACGGTCGAACTGGATATGCTCGTTCACATAAATATTTTTCAGAGACATATATGCCTTGTCCGAATTCCAATTATGGCCAGCATCTACGCGATCTAAAAAGAGCCTGTCCAGATATTCATATATCTTATCCGAATTATTAGGCAATGTTACAAAGGACTCACCACTTTTGGACTTGGAATAAATATGCCCGCCATGGATATCCGCGCTATTTGCGTAAGAATCCAGTGTCTCCAGACCATCCGCTCCGGGAATGGTAATGACGGTATGCGTCGCAACGTCATAGTTCCCTGCCAGCAGCCGGCCATTCTTGTCTCTACCCAACTTAAAGAAACTATAAGTATTAATATCACTCTTGAGTTTCCCCGAATCATCGACCTTTCCGGAGTGCTGCTGATGTTCAATTCCTTTTCCAGCATCGCGGACAGTTTCATAATCAGTTTTATCAACAAAAGAACCATCTGATCGGAAATTGAATCTCTCGCCACGATATCTGATTTCTTTTCTCTCGTTGAACAGTCTAAGCACATCAATTTTGTTAAAGTCTGTAATAAGATCGCCGTCGGCATACGTCAGCCAGCTGCGGTCGATGAGTTTGCCGCGGATATACTTCACGTTATTCTTTTGATCGACATACATGAGCTCTTCATCAGCATTGACTTTTTCAGAGATGGGAACGGATTTCAGCAGATACGTTTCCGAACGGGTCGCCAACTTGATGCTGCCCGGGATGCCTTCGTAAAACGATTTGGTCACTTCGTTGGGGATGAGGTTGCCTTTATCATCCAGACGGCCTTTGTAGCTTTCGATGATCCGGCCGTAGCCGTCTTTGACAATAAGCCGGGTGATACCCAGGAAGTCCCTCTCCAGCAGAACGTACAAACTGCCGTCTTTGATGGCTTGCGTCGTTGACTCGGAATAAAGCGGGCCAAGAGCGGGGCTGACGCGCTTGTCTCCATCCAGAACGTAGGTTGTTTCCGTCGTCGGGACTTCGTAACGGCTGAAGCCGTCATATTTCCCCTTCGCGGTCTTCTGGGCATGCGGCCGGCTCTCAAGCTGTTTCTTGTAAGCTTCCGCCCGCGCTTTCTTCGTCTCTAATTCTTCAATGCGCTTGAGCAATTCTTTTTCCTCCGCCGCGGGCGCGGCCGGTTCAGACTGCCGGGGTTGAACTTCAGGCGCTTCTTGATGTGCCGGCGCGGGCGTCGGCGTCACTGCCGGAGCCGTGCCGGCCGCCCACAATTGCTTGAACATCTCAAAGACCTCACGCGGCTTGCGGTTGATGTCCATAAATCCCCACCACTCTTCGTTGAACTGATTATCATAAAGCCCGCCGGAGGAAATCCCGGATTCGTCATGACGGCCAGGATTGCCGGCTTTCCACCATTCATCGGCAAATGTCATAAATGTGACGCCCAGGAACACCTTGGAATCGGCATTTTCGACAAGCCTCTTCCATATGGTTTCGTTGACCTTGGCCTGCATCTTCTGGCTTTCCCGGCCGGCCCTGCCGTCAAAGGCATCGGTCCCCGTTTCGGAGATATATAATTGCAGGTTGTCCGGAATTTCTTTGTCCCGCAACAATGCTTTCCATTCGCCAATGACGCCTGAAGGATTATCGCCGCGATACACATTGACGCCCCAGACATCTACCGACGGCGCTCTCTTGACAATATTCTTGCCCGGCATTTCACCGTGCGCGGTGGCCACTTTATGGCTTGGGTCGATGCGCTTGGCCGTCCCGGCCGCGTCCTCGAGCATCCTGTACCAATTGTTAATATCGTTATTGAACCATTCGGGATGATAGTTGTATTCGTTACCGAATTCCCACATCAAGATCGCCGGATGGTCCTTGAACCGCTGGATGTATGCCTTATATCCGCCTCGGCTGATGTCCGGACCGGCGCCCCGGCGGTCATCATAGCTCGGGAAGTCGATGATGACTTTGATACCGTTGGCGGCCAGGGCATCCAGGAATTTCAGGGACGTTATCGGGTAGTAGGTCCTGATCGTATTGGCCCCCATTTCCTTGAGCAAGGTGATATCGCGCAAATGCGCATCCCAATTGATGCCGTCTGTCCGGTCATCCCCCCGATTCACGGCGGAATAAGTCACCCCGCGGATCGGGATAATCTTGTTTAATTCTTCAACCGTCAAGTCTGTCCTGGGTTGCTCTGCCGCATCGGCTTCGTTAATGCCCATGAATCTTTCCAGACCTTCGGAAGCCTTGCCCAACAACACAGGGATATTCAGCGGTACGACCGGCACTGCCGGAACCATGACCGGCGGCTGGACCGGCAAGATTTGAGGTGTTTGTGTCTGTGGAGCCCCGCGGGCTGAAGTCCGCGGCTCCTCTTCTTGCGAGATTCCACGGGGCGGAATCCCGACCGAAACGCTCCCATCTAAAGATGGGGGATGAAAGGCGTTTCGGCGTCGGGGTAAATCAATACCCCGCAAACCGGAAGTCTTTTGTTTCCCTCTCATTTGCTCCAATTGTTTCTTGAGTTGCTCGATCTCCTGATCGATACCTTTGATTTCTTCATCAATATTTTTCATTTCACCTTCATAACGCCTGAATTTCTTATCATTCTGCGGATATTCCGGCTCGCTTTCGCGCTGACGGATAAATTTGTCGTTCTCCATTATGCCGTCGTATTTCCTCATAAAGCGGCCGTAGGCGTCGTCTTCTTGCTGCCAGACCTGACCGAACAAAGGATTGTCCGTCTCACTTAACACATTGCCGTTGTTCTGATTGACATGGATAATCTTCGAACTCTGGAGTTTTGTGTTGCCGTAGAGAAGATAGGAAGTCCCTTCTTTCAGCGGATTGCGGTCTAATCCTAATTTCACGCCGTCTTTGAAGACCGTCCTGATATCGCGCCGGAAGCTTCCGGCGGCCATTTCACCGTCGAACTTCTCGGCCGTGTCGCCCCGGACGTCAATCACTTCGTCCCAAGTCAGCCAATCGCCGTTGACCTTGAATATCTTGCTGGTCATTCGAACAGCCACTTTTCCGGTGGCAGGGTCATAAGGAGCGATAACCTCGCCTGTTGCAAATTTCTCACCCTTGACAGCATAAGCACTGAGCGTCTCACCGTTATGCTCCATCGTATACGTCCCGTCTTCCATAATGTATGTGGTGGAGCGGTCGGCGATAAAATCAGGCAGGCCCAGCGCCTGCCTGTTTGTGCCGTCATAGTAAGAGTAGGCCCTCTTGTCTCTCTGCTGACTCCAGACGACTCTGTTCGGCCAAAGGTCCCAATCAGTCCTGGGCATCAGGAAGGCCTTGGCCGTTTCTTTATACTTGCCGCTCTTGGGATTGAGATCATGGCGGGTGTTGACCAAGACCTTATCTGCACCGGAGAATTCTTCGCGGATATTCTCCGCCACGGCGACCGGCGTGTCGTTAACGCCCAAAACCGGCACGTCAAACAGCAATGTCTTGTCTTCGTTATAGGTCGGGAAAAAGGTCCTGCCGGCGATGTCGTTCATCATAGTGGCGCGCGTAGCCAAGCCGCCCGGGATCTCATAAGCCGTTTCATCAAGATGGTAGATAACCGCCCGACCGGCGCCGAATGGAATCCGGCCTTCACGCTTGGCCAGGCCGATTTCTTCAAAGGTGACGCCGGCAATGTTGCGCTCAATCTCGGCGCGCTTGAACAATAATTCTTGCTCATTAGTCTTGACCTCTTGTGGTGTCCGCAAGTAGGCCCTCTTGATCTTTTCACCTTCGCGCTCCTTGACGAGGTAGCGTGTCCTGGCGAATTCTTCCATGAATTTCTTGCCTTCCACACCCAGCTCAAGCGAACCTTTGCGCCCGTTGTCATAGATGACTTCGATCCGTGGATTGTTTTCCCATTCCTGGAGTACGGCGTTGATCCAGCCGCCGCGGCCTTCGGCCAAGGCCTTCAAGCTTTCCTCATTAAGGACGGTGATGCCGTATCCGGGGACATTGATATATCCAAACCCTTTTAAGGCGGACAGGACTTTTTCGACCATCGGGTTGTTGGCTTCCAGGATAATCGGTTTGTTGCCCGTCCTGGCTTGTCTCTCGGCCAAGTTCCGCAACTCCACCTTAACCGCTTCCGGAATGGACGCGTCGACCAGATAGGCCGTGATATCTTCAGGCCTCAAGACCAGCGTATCCTTTTGTTTGCTGTCTTTAGCCAACGGAACTCGCCAATTCTCGCCTTCATACTCCACCAGCATATAATACCCCGCGTGATTGCGGAGGATGCCGTTACCGACCCCCACGAAATCAACCGTATTCCCCAAGCTATAAAGCCCTTCGGAAGCGAAGGCCGGCAGATATCCCTTGACCAAAACGATCCCGGCGGGCACCCCGTTATTGGTCAACAACTCATGGCGCTCGATCTTGGCCGCGTCGGTCAAGATCACTTCTTCATTCTTCGGCGTTGCCTTGACTTCCGGTTTGCGGAACTGATCTTCATTCGTGAATCCGGCTTCCTGATAGGTTTCCGTGATTTTCTTGAATTCCACTTTGTCAGGGAATTGTCCCTTGACCATGTCGAGGATCGGCTGCGGCGGCGGCACAGGGGTGAACTTAACTTCCAGATCTTTTTTGAAGAGCGTCCATGTCTTTTTAAGGCCGAAACTGTTGCCGCGCGGCGTATGTTCACCATCGGCCGAAATACCGCCGCCTAAATTCTTGGATCCGGCAAGGCCGATCCCATCTTCACCATATTCACGCATATACTTCAATTCAAGATGGTCAAGGCTATTATCGCTTGTCCCTTTTCTGTCAAGTCTCAAACCAACACCACCGTTTGTCACACCATTCGCGCTATTGATGTTCGCTTCACCGCTGACAATAGACTGTTCTGTCTCTCCTAATTTTGTTGTCACCCGGCCGCTGGCCCTGCCACCTTCCCCAATCTCGGTAGTCGCCTGTGTATTTTTTCCTAACTTCCAATCCGCCGCCGCAGCGACATATCGATCTCTCTGTGTCGGGAACAAACTGTTCGTGAGTCTTTCTTGGTTAACGGTCAGACGGACTGTCTTCAAGGCCTTGAGGGCTTTCAAATCTTTCGGCGACCATTCCAGGCCGGCGCTCTGCTTGTCATAGGCATCCATGGACTTGATCTTCTCGGATGTCGCCGTCTTGCCGGTCAGCACATCTTTAATTTCATAGCGGTTCTCACCCGTATTCTCAATATGGGTGACCTCGACCAGGACGCGCCATGTCTGATCCTTGGTGGCGTCCTGTTTGACCATGATATGCCCGCCGCGCAACTGGTCGTTGGTGTCCCGGTCATCCTTGAAGATCAAGGTCCCGGCCACGAGGGTCTTCTTTTCGTTCTCTTTATTCGTGGCGGTGGCCCCGAAGGAATCGATCACCAGCCACGCGTTCTGCTGTTTGGTGATAAATGTCCCATCGGGTTGTTCGTAATCGACGCTGGCCAGCTCCGCGCCGGCTTTAAGCCTGTTGGCGAAGCGGATACGGTAGGAACCTGTTTCGTGCGGATCGGAGGTGACGTTGACGCCGATAACGGCGTGACGCTGTTTGATGCCGTCGTTGCCGGTCCGTTCAGCCCCGAGGTAAACATCGGCTCCGAAGATATCGTGGAAGGCCAACTGCTGGTTCATCTTGATTTCTTTGTCGCCGCGCGTAATAAACGCTTCACCAAATTCCTTCGGCGACCGGCCGTTGATCGAGACCAGGTCGTCGATTTTCATGTCGCCCTGGTCGTTGACAACGGTAAAGGCTGTGGTACCGATGAGGAACCCGCTGGGCGGCCCACGGGCGAGTGTGGCGAAATATTCTTCCATTTGCTTCATCTTGTAGGTGTTCAGATCCCCGCGGCTTGATGCGCCGGTTGTTTCCTGCGTCCTGTCCGCCAGGGCCATGAGCGTTTGCTGATGTTGATTTTCTAACCGGTAGATATCTTTGACCAGAATATTGAAGACCACGGTCTGGCGCTGTTCTTCTTCTCTGGCATTCGTCAGCTGGTCGGCCAGGTCAATCTGTGTCCCGACATTCCTGGAGAAGCCGGATAATGTCTCCGCGGCATTGATCTGAGGATTATTACCGTTCTTACGCGATAACCGGTCGGTCGTCGCCAGGGCTTCCTGGGCCATGCGTTTCTCAAAGGCCAGAATCTCTTCGTTAGAGAGGTCGATGTCTTTGACTTTCAACCAATTGATCCCTAAGCCTAACAGATCGCTAATGATCGCTGAGCGGCCTCGGATGGGTTCATTGATATCAACTTTCCGGTCTTTGCCGATTTCAATAGATTCCTCGAGACTATAACCGTCTCTTAAGAGCTTCAATTGGGCCTCACGGGCGTCCTTTTTACGTGCATAAAGTTCCGCCAAGGTTTCAGAGGTGCCGTTGCTCGTCTGATAAAGCTTGTCTTTCTCAAGTTCATCCTTGACATAATGATCGTAATAATACCGTTCGGCGTGCAGGCTGAAGATCTGCTGCCGGGTGTATGCGGCGGCTGCGTCGGTAACGCGACTGGCGTCCAGGACTTCCTGCAGATAAGCGATGCCCTCATCAATTTCGACCAGGTGCTGCTCCCAATACTTTTGGGATTCTTCGATCGTCTTGACCACAGCCGGATCATCATCCGGGCCGCGTTTAATCGGAGTGACCGGAACATTGTCTTTCAAACTAGGAACATCGATTGCCTGGCTTATCTTCAACAGTCTCTGACCTTCCCTCAACAACGCAACCTTGCGCTCATCAAGCCTTCTGGCTGTGGGAAGAATGTCCTTTGTCCAAATAAAATGAGCGTGCGTCGCGTAGAAAAGCTTTTGATCTCTTATGTAATTCGCGTAATCACGCTCCAGGGCATACCAAGCGTTCAGGTGCTTAATCATCTCATCGGCAAACTCGATAGCCGTATCAATCTTTTCATTGTTTGTCATAGTCGCATACTTGCCCAGCAGATCAGCCTTAATTATCTTCCAGCGCTTAATCCCCTCTTGCAGCCGCTGTAATCGCCCCATAGGATCGGTATCCTGATACAACCCACTTTCTTCATCCTTCGTATCCAAGCGTGCGGAGGCGGCCTCGAGTTCTCCCTTGCTCATATAGTCGCTATTGGGGAAATAATTCTTCTGGAAGTACTTATTGACGGCAAAACGCCCATCAAGGGACACATGCGTATATCGGGATTCAGGATATTCTTTCTGGAACTCCGGCCAGGTATCTATTTGATCATCCGTATCCTCTTTACTGCCTTCCCCGGGCGCCTTGGTCTTGTTAATGGAAGCCGCTACCTTGCGGTGGTTAATATCATTAATATTTTCGACGGCCAGGACAATTTCATCGCTTTCGTATTCATTGATCGCCTGTTGAGCGAATTCGGCAAAGTCGGCAACGCCGACGATCTCTCCATCAGCTAATTTTCGCTCAATATACGCTTTGTCGATGGTCGTGTCGCTGACCGGTAAGCCGGTTTTCATGTCAATGACGACGCCGTTAATGAGAAATGCATCTGCCTGTTTCAATCCAAACTCGGCCTTAGCGATTTCCCCGCTGAGAAACTTAAGCGCCTCCCCGCCGCCGGCAGTCGGGATGGTCCCGGCGAACCTGCGCGTGAAGCTCTCGTTGATCTTTTTAATCATATCTTCCCTGGAATTGGAACGAAGTTCATCCATGAACTCGGAGAACCGTTTGCCGGCGGCCTGCGACTCTTCATAAAGCACCCGGATGGTATGCCGCCTGGCTTCATTGTATTCCCGCAAATGAACGGAAGCTCTTTGGAAGCGGTTGAATTCTTTACTGTCATCCACGGAGAGCTGATGGTCGGCCGCGCCTTCGGCGTATTTGCGCTTCTCACGGCTTTCGGTTAACGCGCGCTTCGCGTCCTCCAGCTGTTTATACAGCGTTTCGAGTTTATCTTTGGTCTGCTCCATGGCCGTCATGGCTCTGTCCACCTCATCCCCTAATACACCGTTGTCCTTCAGGAATTGGCCATGGTCGTTTTTAATATCTTCCGGCAACACATAGCTGTTGTCTTCTCGGGCCTCCCGATAATAAGTGAGTGTCGGCGGCAGGTCACCGTTTTTAAGGAAGCTCTTGGCCGAATCTTCATCCCTGTCCCTGACCGCGGCGACGATTTCATTATTTTCTTTGGCCATTTGTTCGAGCTGCTCTTCGACATCGTTGGTGTTGACGCCGATCTCGATGATGCCGACCTGATTTTTGTCCAGGTTGATCCCCGGCCCGCCGACAACCAGGAGCGGCGACTTGCGGCCGAATTCCCGGCGGAGCACAAGCGGCTCTTTCCCGCCATAATCGATCGTTTCCGATTGCCCCAGCTTCAATGTTCTTGGGACATATTGCTTGCGGAGCTCCTCTCTGCTCTGCAAATACAAGGTTTGTTTGGGTAATATCAGTTTGATCGGGCCTACTTTTACTTTCTCGACCATGATCGCGACCGTCTTGAGATCTTCATCCACCGGGATCACCTGCTGGGTGCGCGGCAGGACGGAGGTCGTCGATTCCCTGATGATATTCTGGAACGCCGGGGCATTCTTGATGTCCACGGTGTTGATTTTGACCTGCTTGAGCCGGGTGACCAGCTCATCCGTGTCCCCGCGGAAGCTGTGTTCTTTATAGATCAGCCGCGGATTAAGGGCCAGGATCGTCTTGTCGCCGACCTTGACTAGGGCGGCATCATCCTTGAATGCGCCGGTCACGTCGATAATAACGGCCGTGATGCCCTTGATCTTATCGGCGAATGTATCGATGACCGCTGTCAGGTCGCGGGCATCCATAAAGTCTCTGGGGTTATAGTAAATATGCTCACCCTTATTGATCTCGATGGGCGTCATCAAGGAGACCCGGGCCGGATTGCCAAGCTCGATTTGTTTCTTATAAAGCTCTGCTACGGACTTTTGTCTTCCGGTATAAGACGAGACCTCGGCCGCTGACAGCAACTCTTTCTCGGTAGAAGTATCAACGCCCAGCCAGATGTTCATCAATTCTTCGGCCGTCGTATCGTCATTGACCTTGCGGAACTTGAGCAAGTCAGCGGCCTGGCCTTCATCTTTGACCCTGGACCAGTAGTTTTCAAGCGCGGCCCGGCGGGTCGGCTCGACAAAGGTATGAATTGGTGTGCCGTCCGGATAGTAGCCTTCGATGGAGGTACGGTCAACGCTGCTTTGCCCGAGCTGGTTAAAGAACATACTGCCGCCTTCACCGGCAACGCCGACCCGTGACTGCACATTGAGGCCGGGACCGAATGCATGATCTTTGTCAGGGAGCACCTCGCCGGTCAGGCCGCTGCGCCGAATGAACCGGACAGGATTTCCGTGTGAATCTGTTCCGGACAATAATTGCGGCAATTCTTTCCAGGACTCGACCGTTTTAAGCGACGGGATCACATAGAGTTGCCCCGGCACCAGGAAGGCGTCCTGGGACTTGAAGAACTTGTCGTTGACGGATTTGTCGTCATAGATCGGATAACGGTTCGACAAAAAGTACTGCTGGATCCTGTCTTCTTCATTCTCCCCCTGAAGGTCGATGCGCAGGCCGAAGACAAAGTTGACCGCGTCTTCTTCCCGGTCGCCGATCTTGATCTTGTCGCCGACGCGGCCGCGGACCAAGACGAATTTGTAGCGTTCGGGCTGATCGTTCATGCGGGCCAGATAGTCGAATTCGGTTTCCGTGATCCCGTATTCATATATAGCGTCGAACCTGGAACGGGCCACAGCCCAATCATGGTTTTTCTCATCCGGGAAGATCGAGCTGACCTTGTTGGCCAGCTTGTTGATGCCCGCGCCGATGTCCTCGATGATCTTGGCCGGCATGAATTTCCATAATCCAACCGGCTCGCCACCCTTGCCGCTGATGGCCACGCGGCGATCCAAAAGGACCCTAGTGGGATGAAGGAACGATTTATCCGGCATGATATACGTGACCCCTTCCCGCCCTTTGTCGGTTAGGTTGTCCTTGCGCAAATTAGCGAAGAAATCGAACGGTATGTTGATGAGGGCCACCGCACCCAAAGTCAATTCCACCCCGACAGCTTCGGTCAACAGTTTCTTGCTATTAAAAAGAATGGCAAATTTATTATAAAAATCCGCCACCTTGGAACCCTCCACCATTAGATAACCCTGGGCGCCTCCCATTTGAATCGGGATAGCGCCCGCCGGCGCGAAAGGATAAGAAATGCCAAGAGAAACCTTGGCGCCATCGCCTTCCTTCACAAGTTTTTTCAAAGCTTCAATCAATTCAGCCTTGCTCACCTCAAGTTTCGTGGCGCCGATCTGCGCGTCGATCTTGAGCATCCCATAGGCGGCGGAATCCCGGGCGAAATCCCTGTCCCCTCGGGCGTTCCTGCGCTGCAGGGCGATATCCTGCAGTTCTTTAACTTCCCGCTGCTTCTTCTCCAAATCTTTTTCCGCTTTTTCAATCTTGTGCTGAAGCATTTCTTCTTCCATCCTGAAGGCATTAAAGTCTTTCACCAGCGGATCAACGATATCCAGATACTGCTGATTGACCGTTGCCAGTTCCGCGTCCTGTTTCTTCAGCGCCGTATAGAGAGGAACGTCATGGCCGCTGACCTTCATCTTGACGAGGATATGGGATTCCTTCTCGCCGGTGATGCCGCTTAGGCCGATCAATGATCCCTTCTTGATGGTCTGGCCTTCCGCAAGATCGACCATCGCGCCCAGATGGCTAAACGTCAACTCAACAGTGACGTCCTTGCCATTATCCTGAATGATCATTGTCAAAGTGACTTTATTGCGGCCCGCTTGAGCGACCGTCGCGTCGACCGGCGCGTAAACCGGCTGATAACGCTTTTGGATATGCAAGTTCAAATCACCCGTCACCGCGTCCTCGCTCCGGTACCCTTCAGTCAAGGCCCCTGCACTTTCCGGATTAAGGACGCGGTCGATATATTTCGTTAATTGATAAGTCGGTTCGGCTTTAGCGGCATCGTCGGCAAAATTATAAACGGGTTCCGGCGCCGGGAGGATCAATTTCACTTTCGAATCAACCTTATCCTCAAGTTGGTTCTTGAGCTTCGTTAATGTACGATTAAGATGTTTTTCGCCGTTATCGATATCGCTCTGCGCCACGCCGATCATGACTTCATTTTCCTTAAGACCTTGGCGGACGCCTTCCCGGTCGCTTGAGCTAATCAGGTACGGTTTGATGCCGGGTTCTGTAATTTTCTCAAAGCGGACATAATAAACACCCTTCTCAACCGGCCGTTCGAGGTTACGAGAAGCAAAGGCCTTAATCTGATTCAAAATTCGCTCGCTGTTGGCGTCAGCAACATGAATATGACTATCCCGATGGCTGGCTTCTGCGGCCGACGGGAAGGTTGAGAACAGCTGGCCGGACTCGGCGTCGCGATACATATTGGCGTAAACAGCGTAAACCTTGTCACTGTAGGCGAGGCTTTTCGGATTATCCGCGCTCACCTTTGTACCGGGGACAATCACGTCGCGGTACCACTGGTCTTCCTTGTGATTTTCACCGGCAAAATAAGCGGAAGCCACCATCTTCAGGAATTGTTCAGGCGTGACATCCTTCGGCGAGAAGCGGCTGTTCATTTCTTCCATGATATGGGCGAGATAGCCGACGCCGACAAAAATGCTCGCCTTCGGATCGTTGACATAGGCTTCATAATCAAGCGGATCGTTTAAAACACCCTTTTGCACGAGCTCCGCGACGGTGGCGTCCCAAGTGTTCGGCATGATCTGCATAATGCCACGGGCGCCCTTCTCGCTGACG
The DNA here is from genome assembly GCA_964365515.1 of uncultured Planctomycetales bacterium. Classification (GTDB taxonomy): domain Bacteria; phylum Omnitrophota; class Gorgyraeia; order Zapsychrales; family Zapsychraceae; genus CAYIQK01. Next base: position 22,307 of record CAYIQK010000004.1, read on the forward strand.
GCATTGGCACGGCCGTTGCTTTCAACATGCATAATGGCAAAGATCAGCTTGTGAATGTCCTCTCCACCAAGCCCATATTGCTCACGGATTGCTTTGAATATCCTTTCCTCATGCCTGGCGGCCTCAACCGCGACATATCCCTCAATCACGCTTGCATCCACCCTGCCGCCGAGGACCGGCCCGAGTTCTTTGTCCTCCCCATTAACACCTTGATCGTTTTCACCATTTCTGCCATTTTCTTGCGCGGCCTTCAACCTTATGGCCAGCGCGTTCAGAAGCTCAGTGGTAACCGTAATCTTCGTCGGCGTTTCTTTAGAGGCGAATGTCCAGCCAAAGGTATTCATAATCAAAACTTTCACTTCCTCGGTAACGGCATCCCACTCAACCGGCCCTTTGACCACCTGGCTGATAAGATCATCTGTGATGCCTCGTTTATTCAACATCTGACGATTTTCTGCTACAACCGGCATAGTCAACTGTACTGTAAATTCATTGAAAGATACCGGATCATTTGTAGAACGTCGGTATTGTTGATAATACTGAACGAAATCAAAGTCTCTTGCGTTGCCGCCCAAAGCTTCATAGATCGATCTTGTCACGTTCATATCAATCTTGTCTGCCTCACGGCGCCCTTCGTTAATTGTGTCAATGATCGACTTTTGACCGATCCCAATAAGATCTGAACCAAAGCTCATGAGACTGTGCCCGCCGTTACCGTCGCCTTCCAGCGTGTGAACAATCGGCTCGACCGGCCCGCCGATAGATTCACCGAGATACACGGCGCCGGCGATCTCCGTTCCCACGATGGACAACCCGATACCACCGGAGATGAAAGAAACCTTCAGGGAGCCGAGAGTATTGAAGAATCTGGCGGCGCGCGGCGACTTGAAGAATCTGCCAAAGATCAATTTAAATGGAATAATCGTGTTAAGGACATACATAACAACCGCGGGAACATACATCCCATAAAAGAGGCCGCGGCCGGCGGTGCCCGAACGTCCATATTTGCTCTTGAGAATGCCCAAGAGCGCCGTGTCCAAGGCATAGAGATATCCGGACAAATAGGCCTTCTTGATCTCTTCATCCTCGGCCCACTCCTGTTTGGCTTGTTTAACCAAAACGATCATTTGTTCCAAGGATAAAGTTGCCGCCTCTTTGCCTGTAACTCTTTTGGCGAAGAGGACGTCAACCAAATTGGTATGGTGGGCCTGGACCTGCGACTTAAATTGCAGCGCCAAATTCAACACATAAATGCCGAGAATAAAGGCCAAGACCACCCCGGCGAATATCGGCAGATGAGCCGTAATAAAGGTAACAATGACCGGTGTATAGCAAATACCCAACGCAGCGATCCACAGACGACTTATCGTTACCATAATCGGGTTATACGCCAGCGGATGGAGGTAACCCAGCTTAAAGAAGGCCTTATCTACTGTTCGGAAGATGGTACGGATAATGCCGCTTCCTTTGTTGCCCTGCAAGACGGCGTCAGCCGCCAGATTCCAGTCAATGTTCTTGAATTCGCCTTGCGCGTCTTTCCTTCTGAGTTCAATCATCCGTGTCCCCGGCCCGGCGAAGAACATATAGATGACTTTTGCAAACAGATAAGCTACACCAATGACCGCGGCATAAAAGAACACGGCTGACTTGATAACAATATTTTCAGAAGCATTTTTGTTCATAGAGGCGATAATCTCATAAGCTGTCTTAAATGCCTCAAGCGCCTCAGCGGCCAGGTTAATGCCCGACTTCCTGGCAAATGTTAATGCCCCGCCCAAGAATCCTTCGTTCTCTTGCTTGTTTCCTCCCGTCATCGTCCGCCTTTTGTTGGCATGATAACGCAGATTAAAATAAGCTTCTCGAATCTCTTTGTCAGAGCCGCTTAATATTTTGCCTGCGCGCTCTTCATCAAGATGCTTTTGAATGAACTTCTTTATGCCTTCGATTGTCATATCCGGTTTCTGCATACCGCCCTGAAAGCTGTTGACCAGAATCATCATTAATGTAAGGAAGCCAAAGGCCGCAGGAACCACCACAATAAGATTAGCGCCGACCAATAGCGGCAGGGCAATAAGCCCGGCGCCCATTAAGGCTAGATATGAGGCTGTGGAGATATCGCGCAATGATTTAATAATAAGGAACCCTAATGCTCCTGCAAGAAGCACTCCGCCAAGGACTGTGAAAGCCAGTGATGCGACCGGCACAACAAAGGTGGCAAGGGCCGAAATTATGACTGTGCCGACAATCATGCCGGAAATTTTCTTCCGGTTCGCATCTTGTGTCGTAAACATATGTACAAATGCGATTGCAGCAATACCAGTAACCAAAATCCATATAACTGCAGGGGTGATAATACCGAGAACAGCGGCATCGGCGGCAAAGGCTGAGGACGGTGTGAAGAGAACGGCAAAAGCGGCGAGAATAGAGGTTAATACCAACAACGAACGACTGACGACCGTCTTTGGTCCTGCGCGCAACAGGCCACTCTTAGCTCTTTCCTTAGCCGTTTCAGAAACATGAACATTCTTGCCATCTTCAATCGGGCTACTTGTGCTAGCCCTATTGGGCTGCTGTTTTAAGTAATCAATCAAAAATTTAATTTCCTTATACACTGGATTCTTATCTGTGTCTTTATGGGTAAAGATTAGACCAGGGGTTTTCCTCGTAACTTCGCCTGGAATGCTGGCCAATATTCTTTCCAGCGCCGGAAGTATCCTCTTATTATTAATTTCTATTAATTCTTGGACATATTTCTTCATCTCATCCATAAACTCATAACCGCTCTCATACTTAGTCCCCGACTCACTTGTCCACTGCGTTATAGTCACCCCCGCTGACAGCTCCCTCATTGCCTTATGTATACCTTTAATTAAACCTTCGAGTCGGTTATTCAGCCAGAAATCTATCGCATTTTCTCCTCCTATTTCTTGGAGCGCTCTCACAATTGAAACACGAATTTTTATTTCATTTTCTGCCCTTAGCATTGCAGTTAAAATATCAATGGCCCGGCGATCTTTAATGTTACCGATTACTTCAATCAAACCTCGACGCATATCCGTACGATCATTTCCATAAGATGTGTTGACACATTTACTTCTGCGCAATAAATCGAGTAAAGCTAAAGTCGCTTGCGGACCAATTAGAATAAGTTTTTCTTGAATCTTTTTATTAGCTTCCTTGCCCCACTCTCGCCAACTCATAAGAAGCGCAGATAACAATTCGATATTTTCGATAATGGCTTCAGGTATGCCCATAATGTTAATATACGCTTCTACGACATTTCTAGCGCTCCAATCACCTATTTCTTTATCATTTACAATCTTAATCAATATTTCATGTGGCCCCTGAGAATTTAATAATCGTTTAGCGACTTTTTTAGGCAATAACTTGACAAGCGCAAAGCTAAATATATCTTCGGGGCTATAACCCAGCCTGCCTAATTCCTTTGCGGCTTCTTGAGAGTTATTTCTCAATTCTTTTTTCCACCAACTAACAGGAAAAATTTTACGCCATAAAAATACGAAAAGTTGATTCAAAAGCAATATTCCAATAAATGCTCCCAGAACAATCCCCACAATGATACCTACTCTTGCAATCAGACTAAACGATGCGAACTGCTCTAACCATCCAGCTAAAACAGGAGTAGCTGTGAGCACGACAATGCCGATAGCGAAAGATATGGATTGAACAAAACTCTTAGTCGCCCCCGTGCGGTTGAGGCCAAGCTTGGAAACGATATCCGCAAATTTCGTATCTCGTATCTTGTATCTCGTATTTCGTCCGCCCACCGGGCTGGAGGCGCGGCCTTGTTTTTCCACCTCACGCAGGCGGATTTCCTTGAATCGCTCTCTCAACTCCTCAAAGCTGACAGGCAGGTTGCCTCTCACAAATTCATACATCTGGCCATATTGTTTTACAACCCGGATAATGCTCATCTTCTCACGCGCGATCCTGTAAGAGGCCTCCATCATTTCCAGCCAGCGGGTGTCCTGATGTTCCTGATGCGCGTAATACAATCGCGACGCCTCCGTCAAATACTGCGCCAATAATTCCTGGGATCTCTTGCGGTAATACTCCACGATCTGCTGTTTCTCCCGATAATGATCCGGCAGTTGCAAGAGCGTCACCACTTCCTCAAAACTGTACCCGCTGTCTTTAAACACATCCATCAGCCAGCCGTTTACGCCCGTCTCGACATACTCCTTCGGCCCTCCCGTATTCGTCGCGATGTTCGGATGCCCGTTAAACGCCGCCCTGTTATCCGACGTCCCGGCCGCCTCCCAGGTGGAACGCGGCATGCTCACCCACACATCGCTGGCCTGGGCCGCCAGCTTCATGGCCTCCGTGCCTGAACCTTCCACGAATATAAACTTGCCTTTTAAATCTTCCCTTTGGGCCAAGGCTTTAAATTGCCACACCCACTCCCGGCCAACGGGATCTCTTCCGACGCCACCGACCAACAAGTTCATCTCCAGGCCATGTTTTCTGCCCCACGGCGTTTCGTATTCCTTATCCCTGTCTCCGGTAATGTACTCGATTAACCCAAACAGGATCCTTTGCTCCTTATACTCCACCAACCTCCTGACCAATCCGGCCAACGGACGCTCGATATGTCTGAATGCCGTCCCTGTTGTCTTCAGCAAATATTCATTCAACCTGCCCTTGGCATTCTGGCCGATCTGATAGAGGCCCTGGCCCGTCACCGGCCGGCCGCTTTGTTCCAGCGCGATCAATTCTTGACTCTCCCACAATTTCGGGTCTGAACCATTAGTGATCGCCAATGTCTTCGCTTTGGCCTCCGGCCCCGGCAGCACGGCCAGCCTCGTCACCTTCCCATGCTCTTGGGAGACCCCGTTGATGACCTTGACCCGCGGATTCTCCGCCAACCTTCTCGCCAAATCCAGGTGGCCGTCCCGGATGACCTCATCCGGCACCAGATCTTCGCCCACGTGCATCCTCGCCCAGTAGGCGTTTTCATAGTACGGCAAACCCCCCGCATCGGGCGTGTGCGTGGTCAGGACGACTTTCGTATCCCTGTAAATACTTGCTTCTTTACGCAGCCGGAAATAATCATTCTCAAAATACTGAATGTCATTCTCCATGGCCTGCGCGAGGAAGAACAATTGCGGTTCATTTAACCTTAAGATATCCGGCGCGACGCCTAACTGCTTAAACAGCTCCACGTAGGCCCGGCCCAGGAACGCCATCTGCCGTAACTTGTAGGGCTCCTCCGGATACAACGCGTAATTGATCTCCGGCTGCCGGATCAGCAATATCGGCGTCCCGTGGCTAAGTGCTATATACACGCGCGCATTGTAGCTGTAGCCGTTTAATTCCACATTGAACCGGAAGGCCTCTTGTCCGGAGGATCCGGACAACAGTTCTCGCACGCCTTCCGTATGATCCCAGTCGATACCGATATAATTACCGCCGTTGGTATGGTCCACGTAGTGTTCAGACAGCGGCATCAGGCCCACGACTCTTTGCCCGGTCTGTCCGTACGCGCCGTAGGTTTCGCCGGCGAGGAACCCTAACCCGCCGCTGGCCAGCGCCTGTTGTGCCCGCGGATCCTTGATCTCGTCCAGGAACGCCTCCATCGTCGCGTCGACCACAAACGGCCCCGCCGCTAAATACCTCCGCAGATCTTCGAAGCTGCGGATCGCTTCGGGACGGATGCCCTCCTCCACCACCGGACTGCTTGTCCTGAGCGAAGTCGAAGGAGAGGCGCCGGAATCCCTCCGGATAACTAACGGCGCAAACGGCAGGACCTTCTCCATGTCGCTTGCGGTTAATCTCCCGTCTAACTTTCCGCCGGCGACAGCCATGATACGGTTAAATTCTTCTTCTCCCAATGTCCGCCTGGCTTCTTCCGCGTTCTTGAGCCGCGCGGCGAATTTCTTTACATAAAAGCTGAATATGCTCTCCAGCGTATATTTATCGGATTCTTTCTTGAGCTCCGCGGTCACTTCATCAAAAGGAATTTCCAATTCCTCTATCCCAAGGATTTTGTTCGACAGTTCTAGCAGTCTCGTCAAGACATATTCAGATGAACCAAGGCCTAAATGTTTCTCGAGGATTCGGACGAAAAGTTCCGCGCTGTTCTGCGTCCGCTCAAGCACAACAAACCAGCCGTAACCTACCTTCTCGTTATCCGAGAATATTTCAAACCTTGTCACTCCCGTGGAAAGAGTCTCTGCCGTGACACGATATCCTTTGCCTATGTCATATTCACCCGCTTTAATCTTTTTGATAGGCTCAAGCGGACTGGAGGCAGTATCTCTGTCCGCTTTCGGGAATAAGAGGGCGGCGCGGTCGCCGTTGCGTAACGGAATTTCCTCCTGCGCAATCCTGGACGGCGTTATCAGTTCCACATCATTTTTCGTCTTAAGAATGACGCTGATATCCTTGCGCAGGCGATTCTCGCGCAAGAGGAACAGCCCGAGGTCCCGTTCATGCGTTCTGGCGATTTCTTCAATCCCGGCCAGATACTCTTTCAATGTAGCCGCCGCAATGCCTTCGACGGAAGCGGCACCGGCCGTCTCCAGAAGACTGCGAACAAATCCATCCAGCGGGATCACCGGCTTGCGGATAAGTCCGAGAGCCATGGCGGCCTTGCGGATCTTCTCCATCATCCGCGCCGCGCGGATCGGGCTGGAGGTGGATTTGCCGTTCAACAGGTCTTTTATCTTCTGGAATACCGGCTCTAAGCCATCCACAGAGCCTGTTATGCCAATCCCGACCGTATCGCCGTTATAGTCGAAATAAGGCCTTACGGCGGGAGGTTGATAAGAAGCGTCTTTACCCAAGGCTCCGTTGACGAGCCATTCAAATTCTTTCCAATTCAATACCACGTCGGCAATCGCCAGTCCCAATATTCGTCTGTGGGAAGTGCCTGTATATTTCGCGTAGCTCCTCAAATCATTGGTTTCATATTGATCATCCAACCTCATATGAAAGCGTAAGACATAGAGTTGAATATCACTTCGGAAAATGAGTCCCGCCAGCGATAGAACCTGTTTTTCTTTCCCGGGCAAATCCTGCATGAGCGTGCCTCTCAACCTCCCATAAACTTCCCTGGTCGATCTAAGCCCCGCGATGCTGAATATGGCCTGTTCCTCGTCTGTGGGATTCTTCATAAGATTTTTATACACCGTAAGGCCCATGTGAAAATTGCCGTCAAAGCCCTTGGTAAAGTAAGAAATTCTGACATCTGTTGCCCCTAATACTTCCCTCGCGGCTTTTTCATGGCCCTGCTCATGGGCCGCCAACGAACCCATGTAAAGCGAGAGAATTGTTCCGCCAAGCTCAAGCTTGCTGAGATTATCCTGGGCCCCGGAATTTGATTCCGTATTAAAGGTTAAATTGATTGAGCCCATACCTTTGACAGGCTCAGCCGCTTTTGCGGGATTTACAACGGCCAAGTTCAGAACCGTCAAAATCGCCGTCAACCCGGCGGCGATACCCTTAAAGAGCATATGTTTCATGGAACCTGTCGTCACCGGGCTGGAGGTATTGATAGCCGCTGGTCGCTGGGCTCCATTCACTGGAGCTGGCGGCTGAGGATCCCGACGCTCATGTGCATTTCGGTCGGCGTCCCGACCGAGCCCAAAGCGAGCGTCGGCGCTGGCGGCTGATGCTAAATTCTCCTTGACGGGAATAAAAAGTTTGATTAGCATAAGGCCTATGAAAAAGAAAGAACCAAAGGAATTTGACAGGGAAAGAGAGTTCACTGTAATCCTGGAGAGAATATACAGTGAAGTGAAGACTGTTTCTGAAGGCCAGGACGATTTAAGAAGTAAATTCAAAATGTTGTTTGAAGAATTCGGCCACCAGAAAGAAGGCATATTTATCATTAAGGCGGACACGGGGGTAATGAAGAAAGATATCGGAGTAATGAAGAAAGATATCGTTGAAATCAAAGAATCGGTCAAAAGCCACGAAAAACGTCTATCCCTCCTCGAAACCTCCCCATAATCATTAACCCCTTCTTTTGAATCATCCCTGTTGCCTTCCACCGGGCTGGAGGAACGGCCTTTTTCTCTCCCAAGGAGGCGGGGAGATATTTTAGTTGAACGGCTGTATTTGTTCCCTCCGCGGGTGTTTTTCCCGCCGGATAATAATCTTGCGACAATGACGAGCGCAATTCCTTCCAATGACCATACTGCCGCTGACAGGAGAGTGGATACAAAAGACTTTGTCATATAGCTCGCGACCAGCACCTGATGATCAAGCAGGAATGGATCTTCCTCGTTGGCCTTGATGTTTAACGCCTTCTCTTTAAACTCTGTTTCCTTCTTAAAGGCGCGTTCCTCCTCGGACGGCAGGAGGCCAATCACATTCCTCGGCCAAGAAATAATCCAACCATGCACCCTGATGTAAAAGCCCCAAGGGGTTCTCGGGAGTTCAAGAGCATGCAATCCTTCATGAGCAATGATGCCCGCCCGGGCAAGATGAGAACGAATATCACTGTCGATGACTGTTTCCATGCGTTCCCCACCAGCCCCTCGTGTTTCTCCAAGCTGGCTTCCCGGCAAATTCTCTTCCAGGACAATCACTCCCGCTTCTTTAATAGCCCTGAAATGCTCCGGATCTGTCTGTTGAAGCAACCACAAGGCTTCTTGAAGAGATACGGGCCTGTGTTTTCTTTCTCCCGGTTGACGAATAATAAACTGGTCGGTGATTCCCGCCTTTATCCGTTCCCAGTTCTGATCGATGAATTCATCCGTCTCGATTACTCTTTGACGGCTCTCATTATCACCGAATGTTTCAGCAGGCGTTCCGGGAACGAAAGGACGAACGTCTGTTTCTTGAACAACGTGGCGCGGGAAAGTCGGCAATCGCGGCGCCTGACCAAAGCTCGGGGTGGAAATGCCAAGGATGACCACAAGGGTGGCCATGATGGCGCTGACAACAACCCATCCCTTGATTTCCTTAATCGGACTGGAGGCCCCTGCCAGCCACGGTTTCAGGGGCCCCTTAGACAGTCCTTTCTCCAAGGAAGAAACTTCAATTGAGCGCGCCGACTGGCGTGCTGTAACGAGGGATTTGTTTGTCACTGAAAGCTTCGCAGACAAGTTGCTGGATACGGCTTCCGCTGAAACTGTCAAGCTCGTCCCAGGTCTGGTTAATGCCGTTACGCTGATACGCGCGGCTTTCACCAGTAAAGACGAGATAGACTTTCGTGCGATTTTTGTCTGTATCGCGAGCGGTGACGATGACACAGTTTGAAGTAGGGACATAAACAAAGTGCGTGATCTGAAGATTCGTGTTAAGTCGGACCATGACAGACCTCCTTGTGTTTGACCAACAACAGAAGAGGCCTGACCGATAATGCGTGCCACAATGGCACGAACACTATCAATCAGGCCTCTTGCGTTAA
>CAYIQK010000005.1:0-16377 GCA_964365515.1 uncultured Planctomycetales bacterium
CTGGAGGATCTGATGATGAATGGCATTCACCTCTTCTTCGCGAAGGGTCCTTTCACGGGACTGATAATTCAAAGAGAAAATCATTCCTCTATATCCCTCCGGAATCTTTTCCCCCAAATACTCTTCGTTGAATACAATCGAGGTCAAAAGGTCTTTTCCTAACGAGACAGCAATCCGCCGGAGTTCTTGGAAATCAATTGCAGTTCTGACCGCCAGACTCACATCACGTGTGATGGCGGGATATTCCGACAAAGACATGTAACACCGCTTTTTCTCAAAGATCTCCTGCGCGAATCGGCCGGTCTCAATCTGGGCAAAGAAAACATTTTTCTTTTTGATCCCTAAACCCCCCAACAACTCCCCGTCAATCTTGCCGGCAACACCGCAAGGGAGTTCTCCCATTTTGATGGCGACCCCCTGCCCCTTCTGAAAATACGGCTGATCAGACACCTCAAACCGCATGTCACGTACTCCCAGCCTTTCGAATGTCTGTTCGACAACTCCCTTGATATCATAGTAATCCAGATCTGTCTTTTGATCCTGCCGCCAATCCTGATATCTTGCGCCTGTCATGATAAGCGCCAAAACCTCTTTTTCTCCCTTGGGAGTATAAATGTTTCCGGTTTCAAAGATTCTCAAATTTTTTTGTCCCCGGTTCAAATTGAAAAGCGCCGTGGTCAAAAAGCTGGACAGCATGGAAGGACGCAGGATCTCCTGGTCTTGAGTCAAGGGATTACGGATCTTGATCCGCGGGAAATCTCCTTGCCGCGCCTGATCCAAGTTTTTGGAAGGAATCATCGTGTAGGTGATAACCTCAAGAAACCCCTGAGCCGCAAGCAGATCCTGGATGATTTTTCGCATCTGGTATGGGGCGGATGTCTTGATGTCCGCCGCTTTGATCACAGGCAAGCTCGATGGCAAACCATCATAACCGACGATGCGCGCGATCTCCTCAATGATATCCACCTCTTCTTTAATATCAGCGCGAAACGAAGGCGGTATAACTTTGAGAATATCTTTGGTTGATCCCAAAACCCGGAAATCGAGCCTTTGAAGAATCTGTCGGCAACGCGCCGTAGTCAAATCGGAACCCAGACAGGAGTTGATTTTGTCTTTTGATATCACAATTGTCCTGGAAGAAATCTTCCTTGGGACAGCCGTAACATCGCTATACTTGCGCACATGGCCGCCGGCATGCTGTATGAGCACAGAAACCGCCCTCTGGGCGCCTCGCTTAACCATCTCATAATCAACGCCTCGTTCAAAACGGTACGAAGAATCGCTCGTTAGACCGAACCTGCGTGAGGCCCGACGGATCAAGAGAGAATCAAAAAAGGCGCTTTCCAAGAGAATGTTTCTCGTATGTTCCGTAACCTCGGTTTCCTTGCCGCCCATGATTCCGGCAATCGCCACAGGTCTTTCGGCATCGGCGATCACAAGAACAGAGGAATCCAGATTCCGCTTGACCCCATCGATAGTGACAATCGTCTCCCCTTCTTGCGCCCGCCGCACAATGATTTTACCGCCGGCCAACTTATCATAATCAAAGGCGTGCAAAGGCTGTCCCGTTTCCATCAGACAAAAGTTGGTGATATCCACCACATTGTTGATCTGGCGCATCCCTAACGCGGAGATCCTTTTTTGAATCCAATCCGGCGCATCGGTCACATGAACATTTTCGATCAAACAGCCGATGTAACGGCCGCACCCCTGACGGTCTAAGACTTTGATATCGCATTTGTTTCGCGGCAAAACCATCCGGCCGGCCTTAGGCCATTTGAGCGTCTTGTTTAAAATCGCCGACACCTCCCGCGCCATACCCCACATATTCAAACAATCCGGGCGATTGGGCGTGATCTCCAATTCAAAGACCGTGTCACCGCCGACTGACAAAATTTTTTCCACCTCCAAACCGGACATAGTCAGTTTTTGCGACAACTGTTCGGCGGAAATGTTTACGGAAACGTAATCTTTAAGCCAGTTCAAACTGATTTTCATATTACCACTGTTTCAAAAACCTCACATCATTTTCAAAAAAGATACGAATATCGTTGATGCCGTATTTGAGCATCGCGATACGCTCGACACCCAAACCAAAGGCCAGACCGCTATATTTTCCCTGAGGATAACCTGCGGCCGTGAAAACCTTCGGGTGCACCATACCACAGCCCATGATCTCCAGCCAGCCTTTGCGGCTGCAGACCGAACAGCCCTTTCCGCCACAGATGTAGCAGGAGATGTCCACCTCCGCCGATGGTTCGGTGAAAGGGAAAAAATGCGGCCGAAACCGCATCTTGATTTTTTCGTCAAATAGTCGCCGGCAGAAAATAGTCAAAAGTCCCTTCAAATCGGAAAATCTCACATGCTCATCAATGAGCAACCCCTCGATCTGATGGAACATGAACGAGTGGCTGGCATCCACCGCATCCGGACGATATACCTTGCCAGGCACCACGACCCCAAAAGGGGGTTTGTGCTTTTTCATGATCCGGATCTGCGCCGGCGAGGTATGACTGCGCAGCAACAGATTCCGCCCAGGATTATCTGGATCCGCTTGTTCCAAATAAAAGGTGTCAAAAGCGTCACGGGAAGGGTGATCCACGGGAATATTCAGCGCGGTGAAATTGTTAAATTCCGTCTCCATCTCCGGACCTTCCTGAATGACAAAACCAAGCCTTTCAAATATGCCGCAAATCTCATCGACGGTCTGTGTCAGGATGTGTTTGTGTCCGACCTCGGGGGCGACGCCGGGAAGAGTCGCATCAAGGCGGCCAGAGGTTTCTTCTTTTTCTTTGGCTTTGATCTCTTTTTTCTTTTCCTCAATCAATTGGGTGATTTTTTCCCTAAAATCATTAGCGGCCTTGCCCACAAGAGGTTTTTCCTCTTTCGTCAAACCAGCCAATGAGGTAAAAATCTCCTGGAGCAATCCCTGACGCCCCAAGTACTTGATGCGAAACGCCTCCAGGATCTGCGGCTGCGTGATCGCCCGCGCCTCCTGCAAAGCATTTGCATATATCTCTTCAAAATTCCAAGGCATTTTTTCTAAACCAAAAACATTCTATTTTTTCCAGGTTGAAGGAACAAATAAAATCAAAAGGGCATAGACCTCCAAACGCCCGGCCAGCATGATGAACGATAGGATCCACTTGCTGGGAATAGAGAACCAAGCAAAATTTGCAACAGCCCCCACCTTCTCCAATCCAGGGCCGCAGTTGCTCAAACACGTCATACAAGCCGACAAAGCGGTCACAAGGTCGCAATTTTCGAAAACAATCAAGGCCGCGGTCCCGACAACAATCAAGCCCACCAATAAAACAAAATAGCTGAGAATCGCTGTGATAAAATTATCCGAAACTGTCTTCCCGTTCAACTTAACAGGAAGAATCGCGTTAGGGAAAACCGTTTGCACAACCGATTGCCGCAATATACGCGTTGTCAAAAGAGCGCGAAAACTTTTGAATCCCCCGCTTGTCGATCCCGCGCATCCTCCCATAAACATCAGTATCAACAAGCCAAACTTCAAGATGCCTGGCCAAAGATCATAATTGGCCGAGACGTATCCCGTACACGTGATGATCGAAACTACCTGAAAAGCGGCATCCCGAACAGGCGACAATGTCGGCGACACCTTGTGCAAGACAAGAGAATATATGGCAACAAACCCTAAAATAACAAGCGTAAAAAACCGAAATTCTTCATTTTTTAAAAAAACTTTAAAATTCCCCCGCAAGGCCTCGTAATGCAGAATAAAACTCACCGCACCTAAACACATCGCCATGACAATGACCCACTGGATGTAGGGACTGTACGCCATCATCCCTGCGTTTTTTGTTGAAAATCCGCCCGTCGATACTGCGCCAAAGGCATGACAAATCGCGTCAAAGACAGGCATCTTTCCCAGCATCAAAAGAGCAATCGTCGCAATCGTAATGAGAGAATATATCCCCCATAAAATTCTGGATGTTTCTTTGAGGCGAGGCTCCACCTTTTCCATGGCGAATCCTGAGGCTTCCGCTTTGTACAATTGAAATGTCCCCTGCCCCAACAAGGGAAGCAATGCCACATAAAGGACAACGACGCCAAGTCCGCCCAGCCAATGGGTGAGGCTGCGCCAAAAAAGGATACCGCGAGGCAAGATCTCGACATCCTTAAAAATCGTAGCTCCTGTTGTCGTAAAACCGCTCACAATTTCAAAAAAACCGTCCGCATAACTGGGGGCCACGCCGCTCAAAAACAAAGGGAGCGCGCCGAGAAGAGAGAGAAAAACCCACGAAAACCCGACAATCGCCAGGCAGTCCTTGGCGCTGATCTTCTTCAAATCTTCTTTTTTAAGACGGAATGTCCAAAGGAAGGAACTGCCGATGACAAGACCTAAAACAATGGTGAAAATGAAGGCCGTGACTTCCCGGCTATGCGGATCATCGTGGAGCGCCCAACCCAAAGGCAGAATCATCGCGAGACAAACGATCAAAACAACCCTGGAAACGATATTCGCAACAAATCGCTTGTGCATGGTCAGCGCGTGAAGAGGGCTTGCAGTTTTTTAACAGCGGATTTTTGACAAAACACGACAACTTTTTTGCCGGCCTCGATTCTGGTATCGCCCTTAGCCAGGATCACACCCTTATCATCATAAATCGCGCCGATAATGGAACCTTTCGGAAGCCTGATCTCTGAAACGGTCCCCCTGGTGACGGGGGATCCTTCCTCAGGAACGAATTCCAGGGCCTCTGTTTCTCCTTCCAAGAGTTTGGCCACCGAACTGATGCCTTTGCCGCGGGCCAGACGAAGGATGCGATCCACCGCCAAATGATAAGGATTGATAGTCGCATCGATCCCCAAAGCATGGATCACGGGCAAAAAATCCTTGCGCTGTAAAACAACAATCGTCATCTTGGCCCCCATTTTTTTGGCCAAGACCGAAGTGATGAGATTCTCGTGATCGTCGTTGGAGGCGGCAATAAAAATATCAGCCACTTCGATTCCGCACTCGGTCAATATGTCCGCTTCAGAAGGCGATCCATTGATGACACGAACAGCTTCCAGTTCACCGGCAATCTCTTGAGCCAATTCGGCGTTTTCTTCCAAAAGGACAGTGTCCCGGATCTGTTTCGACAAAACCGTAGCCACGTGCCGGCCGACGATGGAGGCCCCGTAAATGATAACTTTTTTAGGGATCTTCACCTCGGGGTTCACGAACGTCAAAAATTCCCCCAAAGATGCCGATGGAAGAAGGGCATAAATGCGGTCCGAGGCCTCAATGGTTGTGTCTCCCTTGGGAATCAAAACCGAATTGTTTCGGACAATGGAAATGATCAAAAACGGCCAAGGGAAATCTTCGTCTTTGGCTTCCTCAATTTTCAGCCCGCACAAAGGCGATTGTGGCGGGATGTCAAAACCTCTCAAAAGAACCCTCCCGTTGGCAAAATCGGCCACCTCGCTTGATCCGGGAGCCTCAATGAGCTTAATGATCGCCTGGGCCGCCACCAATTCCGGATTGATGATTTCATCAATGTTAAACTGGGCGTATCCGGATTTGACGAGGGTTTGACTCAAAGACATGTTTCGCACCCGGGCGATCCTGCGCTTAGCCCCCAAAAGACCGGCGATGGCACAAACGACCAGATTGGTTTCATCGGAAGTGGTGACGGCCAAAACCAGCTCTGCGTCCTGAACCTGTGCCTTCCTCAACACATCCGGATCTGACCCGTTGCCGATGATCATCTTCACATCAAGCTTGTCGATATTTTTTTGGACAATTTTCTCTTCACGCTCGATGAGATAGACTTCATTGTCTTCATCGGCCAAAGATTTGGCCAGATTGGTCCCGATTTTTCCAGCGCCAACGATGATAATTTTCATAAAATCAAGCCGCTTTCTTCGCCATTTCAACAAGCCTTTTGAAGGCAACCGGCGAATTCACCGCTAAATCCGCCATGATCTTGCGGTTGATTTCAACATGGGCATCTTTCAACCCTTGAATGAAACGGCTGTACGTCATTCCCAATTCACGGCAAGCCGCGTTGATCCGAGCGTTCCAAAGCCGCCTGAATTCCCGCTTCTTAACCTTACGATCACGATAAGCATAAGCCATGCCTTTATTGACAGAACGCTTGGCCTGAGAGTAGCGCCGGCTTCTCTGGCCGAATTGACCCTTGGCACTTTTTAAAACGCGCTTTTTCCTTCGGTGCGCTGTGACAGAACTCTTGACTCTAACCATAAGGCAACAGCCTCCTTATCTTCTTGACATCCGCTCCTGAGACATATGAGGTTCGCCGTAATTTCCGTTTCGTCTTGCTGGATTTTTTTCGCAAAAGATGCCCTCGATTGGCGCTTCGTTTCTTGAATTTACCGGACTTTGTCCTGCGGAAACGTTTCGCGGCAGACCGGTTTGTCTTGAGCTTTGGCATTGGACTCCCTTCCTCATAACCTAAAACAGCTGAATTATTGCTTGCCTGCGCTGGGGTTAATCAAAACAGTCATGACACGTCCCTCCATCGCCGGCGATTTTTCGGCCTGACCGTGTTCGGTCAAAGCCGTCACAAATCGTTCCAACAATTTGTGGCCCAGTTCCTTATGCATCATCTCTCGGCCTCGAAAAAACATATTGATCTTAACCTTGTCTTTCTTCTGAAGAAAACCCATCGCCTGTTTTATCTTGATTTGACAATCGCCTTCCCCAATATTGGGCTTCAACCGTATCTGCTTGAGGTGCGTGACATGCTGATTTTTCTTGATGCGCCGTTCTTTTTTTTCTTGATCGTACTTAAATTTGCTGTAATCCATGATCCGGCACACCGGTGGAGTGGCCGTGGGGGAAACCTCCACCAGATCCAATTCGTGTTCTTTGGCCAGATCCAAGGCCCGGCGAATGACAACCACCCCCAACTGCTCGGAATCAGGACCTATGACGCGCACCTCGGGAGACCTGATCCGTTCGTTGATGCGTATGAATTTCTGAATAGCAGCACCTCCTTTGTCTTTAAATCCTGTTTATATTTTTTTGGAATCGACCTCGTCTCGAATCCTTTTCAAAAATTCCTTCAAATCCAAAGATCCCAGATCTCCCTGTCCATACCGGCGCACAGCCACCGTCTTTCCGAGAATTTCTTTATCTCCAACGATCAAAAGATAAGGAACTTTCTTGATCGTCCCCTCGCGGATGCGTTTGTTCAAACTTTCGTTACGCCCATCAATTATAGCGCGCACTCCGGCTTTTTGTAAATCATCTTTTACGGACAATGCGTACTCGTCATGTTCCGATTTGATAGGAATGATGCGCGCTTGTGTCGGAGCGAGCCACACCGGGAAGGCTCCGCCGTAATGTTCAATGAGTGTCCCGATAAACCGCTCAATGCTTCCCAAAATCGCCCGATGAATCATGATCGGCCATACTTCTTTCCCCTGATTATTGATATAACTTAAACCAAACCTCTGAGGAAGCGAAAAATCGCATTGCATCGTCGCGCACTGCCATTCCCGGCCCAAGGCATCCTTAAGTTTGACGTCGATTTTGGGGCCATAAAACGCGCCGTCGCCTTCGTTGATTTCATAAGGCAATTTCATGTGCTTCAAAGAAGATTCCAATGCATTGGTTGCAATCTCCCATTGTGCCGGGCTTCCAATATAATCATCGGGCCGCGTGCTCAATTCAAAACGGATGTCTTTGCCGACAATCTGAAAACCGAAATCCTTCATAACCTTCAGAGTAAACATGATCACCTGACACACTTCCGATTCAATCTGATCTTCGCGACAAAAAATGTGGGCGTCATCTTGAGTAAACCCGCGCACGCGCAAGAGCCCGTGCAAGACCCCCGCTTTTTCTCGTCGATAAACAGTCCCCAGCTCAAAATAACGGATCGGGAGATCATTATAAGAACGCAATTTGGATTTATAAATCAAAATATGCCCCGGGCAATTCATAGGCTTGACGGCAAACTGCTCCTCGTCAACATCAAAATAATACATGTTCTGCCTGTAATGTTCGGCGTGTCCACTGATCTCCCAAAGCTTCCCTTTAAGGATATGCGGTGTGATGACCATCTGATATTCGTGTTTGAGGTGTTGCTCGCGGACATAATCTTCAATCGTTTTGCGCAACATGGCGCCGTCGGGATGATAAAACACAAGCCCCGCCCCGGCGGTCTCATGATAAAAATCAAACAACTCCAGCTGCGGCCCCAGCTTGCGGTGATCCCTTTTTTCCGCCTCCTCGAGCATCTTGAGATAATCATCAAGTTCTTTCTGGCTAAAAAAAGCTGTCCCGTAAATGCGTTGCAGGGCAGGCTTTCTTTCATCCCCGCGCCAATAGGCACCGGCAACCGAAAGCAACTTGAAAGCCTTGATCTGCCCGGCATTATCGATATGCGGCCCCTTGCAAAGATCAAACCATTCCTCGCCGGTTTTAAAAAAAGACATCTCCTTGTCCGGCAACCCCTCAATCAGCTCAACCTTAAATGGTTCATTTCGTTCATTGAAAAGGACTATGGCTTCCTGGCGAGGCATAACATACTGAGAAAATTTCGGCTTGCGCTCGATGATCCGGCGCATCGCTTTTTCAATTTTCTTCAGATCCTCGTCGGTAAACGGCTCTTTGCGGTCAAAATCATAATAAAATCCGTTTTCAATGGCCGGACCTATAGTGACCTTAATGTCGGGCCACAGCTCCTTAACCGCCTGCGCCATGACGTGCGAACAGCTGTGTCTTAACTTATCTAAATCTGTTTTGTATTCCATCCGTCTTCGTTCAAATACTTTCGTGTTTGAACTTCGCCGGATTTATTTCCAGCGAAGCCAGGCGAAGCTCAAAGCGAAAGCATTTGAGCGAAGTCTGGTGGACCCAAGAGGGATCGAACCTCTGACCTCTTCCATGTCAAGGAAGCACTCTAACCAGCTGAGCTATGGGTCCGAACTACCAAACCTTTCCCATTCGGGTAAAAAGTTTTGAGCATTTATGGTAAATATGGTGGGCAAGGAGGGACTCGAACCCTCACAGCCTTGCGGCCACAGGATTTTAAGTCCTGCGTGTATACCATTCCACCACTTGCCCAATAAGTCTCAAAGCTTATGAGGCAGGGCGGCGTTTATAGCCAAAATCTAAGGCGCGGAGCGGAATCGAACCGCTGAATAAAGGTTTTGCAGACCTCTGCCTTACCGCTTGGCTACCGCGCCGTTTGTTTTTTTACCTCATCGCCCGAGCAACCGCCTCAACAATTGTCTCCACCTCTGCGATATGTCCTTCGCCAATGATCCCGCAGGCCAATTTCCCTTTGACCGGCTTGATCAATTGGATCCCCTGTTTTTCCAATTTCAAACAATTCTCCTGAACAATGGGATGGTGATACATTTGGGTATTCATCGCCGGAGCTATCAAAACAGGGGCTTTGGTCGCCAACGCTATACAGGTCAGCAAATTGTCGGCAATGCCATGCGCGATTTTCCCGATGACCGCAGCCGTTGCCGGGGCAATCAGAAAGACATCCGCATCCTGAGCCAGTGTGATATGCGGCATCTGCCAAGAATGATCTTCCTGGCCAAACATTTCGCGACAAACCTGAACCCCAGCCAACGTCGACAAAGTCAAAGGAGGAATAAAGCACTCCGCTTCCCTGGTCATGGCCACCGACACCTTAAACCTCCTCATAACCAGATGTCGAATGATATCCGCCGCTTTATAGGCAGCGATACTTCCTGTTACTCCCAACACAACGTGTTTTTGTTCAGCCATTTAGACCTCTCGCTTCTCCAAACAAATCAATTCAGAGGAGCTTCCTCTTGGGGAACTGCCGGATGTATGGCCTTTTTCATCTCAATCTTTCCTTGAGCGATTTCTTCCAAGGCCATCGTCGTCGCTTTGTTGCTTACAGGATTCTTGATCAAGCAAGGATGGCCATCCGAAATCTCCATGGCACGTATGGCCGCCATACGGACAAGCCTATAGATACTGTATCCAGATCTGGGCAACAACTCCTCAAGAGAATGGTATTCCATATGACTCCTCCCTCTGTTTAAATTGCCTGAACAAAATTCCCATATCTCCTGATTGCGGAATACGGGATACTATATACCACACGGATCTCCTGTTGTCAAAAAAGTTACAACTGAAACAAAAGCTCCTTGACCATGATCTGCTTAAGCTCCTGATACGCATTGCTCAAATCATCATTGACCACAACGTAACGGTAACATTTCGCTTCTTTCAATTCTTGACGCGCTGTCTTTAATCTCTGCCGTATTCCCCACCTGTCTTCCGAACCTCTGCATTCAAGCCGCTTTTCCAATGCCTCCAGCGAAGAGGTCTTGATAAAAATTCTCACCGCCTCAGGAAACTTTTGACACACAATCCTCGCTCCTCCGACATCGATACACAACAAAACATTTTCCCCTGCATTGAGAAGATCATAGACCTGTTTTTGAGGCGTGCCGTAATAGTTGTCAAAGACCTTTTGGGATTCCAAAAAATGATTGGCTTTTCTTTTATACAAAAACATCTTCAAGCTAACAAAAAAATAATCCCGGCCGTTTTTTTCTCCAGCGCGCATGGGGCGCGTTGTGACCGAGATGGTTTTCACAATCCTGCCCTTCAGATCCCTGTCGGCCAACAGCTTTTGATAAAGCGTGGTTTTCCCGGAACCCGACGGGCCCGAAATGATAAAAATTTTACCATAAAAATTCATTCGATATTCTGCGCCTGCTCACGGATTTTTTCGATCTTGGATTTCAAGGCAACCACCGCATCGGTAACGACCCTGTCCGGAAGCTTTGCCCCGAGAGTATTGACCTCCCGTTGCATTTCCTGTGCTATGAAATCGGCCTTCTTTCCAACAGATGCGGAACTTTTCAAAAGCTCCTTCAACCCCTGGATGTAATGAATCAGCCGGGAGAGTTCTTCATTGATATCGCTGCTTTTTTGAAACGACTTGAATTCCTCGACCGACAACTGTTTTCTTTTTTCTTGCAGGATAGCGCCGGATTTGAATTGGACGATCTTGATCTGAGCCGTCATGCGCCTGAGCTTATCGGCGATATCCGCGCAGAGACTGCTTCCTTCACGCTTACGCATGCCTTCCAGACTCGCAAAGGATTTCTTCAGGCACGGCTCCAAAACCGGCCAGACAGCCTCCGGCTCAAGCGCTGTCTCTTTTATCTCCAGCACTCCAGGCAAATGAATGACATCCGATAATTTCAAGTCATTTTCGAGACGAAATTTTTTGCTCAAAAAAACCGCGTACCGAAGATACGCCTCAACAGCTTCAGCATTCAACGATGTGGCCTGCGCGGATTTCTGTGTCATTTTGACTGAAACCGTCACGCGGCCCCGCTGGATATATTTTTTCGTCAACTGATGAATCTTGTTCTCCAGGGAACCGAATCCCGACGGCAAATAACAGCTGAAATCAAAATAACGGTGGTTGAGACTCTTGACCTCCACCACAGCATTGATCCTGCCCGACGAAAATTGGGCCGAACCAAAACCAGTCATCCCCTTGATCATAACCATACCCTTTTTTTGTGCGCATTCATATTTTTTATTCTGGTTGGATACAATTCAGCCAGAATCTCATCCGGATCAAACCAGAGCTTGATTTCCCTCTCAGCCTCTTCATTGCCCGACGAGACATGAACCACATTTTCAAAGACTCCCTTGGTGGTAATCCGGCCGAACGACCCCCGAATGGTCTGCGGATCTGCCTCCTCAGGATTAGTTGCCCCAGCGATTTGCCGGCATTTTTTGATCGCCCTTGGACCGTAATAAATCGCGGCAATCAGTCTGTTACTCTGGTGATAGTCGCCGGCAAGATAATCCACGATCTCTTCAAAAAATAGTTTTCCTCTAAGATGTTTGTAGTGTTTTTCAGCGAGCTCCCGGCTGGCCACGGCTATCCGAACGGCAACGATCTCAAGGTCGGCTTGAGCAAATTTCAAAAACACATTGCCGACCAGCCCTTTGATGATCCCATCCGGTTTTATGAGGACAAGGGCGGGCTCCTTCATTTCTTGATGATCTCAATGAGGCGGTCCAGATCGTCCAAAGAATAGTATTCGATAACTATCTTCCCTTTTTTCCTTTGAGAAAAAATGGTCACCTTAGTCCCCAATATTTTCTGGAGGGCCTCTTCGAGGGCCGCCAACTCATAGTCCTTGGACTTGCCCGTCTTGGTCTTTTGAGAAAACTTTTGGACATGCGGATTCACGAGCCTCTCAAGCTCGCGTACCGAGAGCCCTTTTTTCACCGCAATCTCAAAGAGCTTTTTCTGTTCACCGGAGGCTTCAACGCTCAACAGCGCGCGGGCATGCCCGACGGACAAAAGACCGTCATACACGCTTTTCTGGATTTCCGACGGCAATTTCAAAAGCCGCAAAAGATTGCTCACCGTAGAACGGTCTTTGCCGACGGATTCAGCGATCATGTCCTGCGTATATTGAAACTCCTCGATGAGCCTTTTATAGGCCTCGGCTTCCTCGATAGGATTCAACTCTTCTCGTTGAATATTCTCCACGAGGGCAAGGACAAGCGCCTCTTGATCCGTGACATCTTTGACAATGGCCGGAATCTCCGGCATGTTCAATGCCCGTGCCGCCTTAAGACGCCGCTCACCGGCAACGACTTCATAGGCCCCATCTTTGCGACGGACCAAAATCGGCTGCAATACGCCCTTCTCCTTGATGGAGGCCTTCAATTCATCCAGCTTGGTATCGTCATAATGCGTGCGCGGCTGAAAGGCGTTACCCTTAATCAAATCTGTCTTAAGATAAGAAACGGTTTCGCCTTTTTCAAAATCCACCTTATCCGGAATAAGAGCGGCCAACCCCTTTCCCAAAGCCTTGTTTTCCATAAAAGAATCCTCCTCCTGCTTCATGCCAAATTTTGAACAGATCCAGGCTTTTCGCCAATATTGTTATATAACTCGTTATTTGTCAATTCATTACAACTTTCTGTTTGGACATTTACAACCTCGGCGGCAAGCTCGCGATATCTCTTAGACCCTATAGAATTGCTGTCATAAATAGTGATCGGTTTCCCATGGCTCGGCGCTTCGCTCAAGCGCACATTTCTAGGAATGATCGTCTTGTAGACTTTTTCTTTGAAGTACTCCTTGATCTCATTGATCACCTCTATTGTCAGATTTGTCCTGAAATCCGCCATCGTTAGCAAAACACCTTCGACAGACAATTTCGGGTTGAGATTATCTCTAATCAAATTGAGCGTATGCATTAACTGAGAAACCCCCTCCAACGCATAGAATTCACACTGTATCGGAATTATGATAGAATCACTTGAAACTAAAGAGTTTAGAGTCAATAATCCAAGTGATGGCGGTGAATCAATGAATATATAGTCATAATTCTCAACAATACCGGCCAAAGCCTTCTTAAGACGTGTTTCCCTCGAAAGAGCCCCGACCAATTCGATCTCAGCCCCGGTCAAATTGATATTACATGGAATAATATCCAGCGAAGGATAAACATCTTTTATCAACACATCATTGGCAACGGCCCGATTCAATATAAGATCATATACCGTTTTATCCAATTCATTTTTATTTACACCGACTCCACTTGTAGCATTTCCTTGCGGGTCAGCATCGACAATCAAAACCTTTTTATTCAATTCAGCAATAGCAGCAGACAAATTTACAGTCGTTGTCGTCTTTCCAGTACCTCCCTTTTGATTGCATACAGATATAATTTTTCCCATAGCATTGATATCGCACAGATTTCATTGAATGTTTCACGTGAAACATTCAATGAAAAAATTATAAAATTTTGTCCTCCTTCTTTCTTTTGAGAGTGACCTTAATTTTTGCAGGCTTCTCTCCCTCCATCCCAAAAAGCCCCTTCTTTTCCTCGCAAACAACCCTAATTTTCACTTCATTTCTAGAAACATTAAGCAATTGCAACGCCTTTTTTATGGCATCCTCAACGGTATTGCCCTCAACCTCAACCCCACTGATTGCGCCACTACTCTCTTCTCCCATACTTACGCCGCCTTCGGTCCTTTCGACATTTTCCATTGAGTTAAGGTTGAAAGAAAGTAAAACATGGTGAAGTACAGTGTCAATCCGCTTGCAAACTTATAAAAAACAACACCCATAAACAATGGCATCATAATACCCATCATTTTCTGCTGTGTCGCTTGAGCTGGATCTGTTATGACCATATTTGCTGAAGTTAATTTTTGCTGAAAGAACATGATAATAATCATAATAAGTGGCAACAAATTCAGTTCGTTACCCAACAATGGAATGGTGTTCTGGAAGATCAGTAGCCGGTCCGGCTCAGAAAGATCTTTAATCCACAAAAAACTGGCTCCCTTTAGAGACACAGATCTCCACAAAACCTGATAAAGCCCAATGAAAATAGGCATTTGCAATACAATCGGCAGGCAACCACCGAGAGGATTGATTTTATGCTTCTTGTAAAGCTCCATCATTTCAGAATTCATTTTTTGAGGATTGTTCTTATGCTTATCTTTCGCGGCCGCGATCTTTGGTTGCAAGGCCTGCATTTTTTTCATTGAAGACATGCTCTTCAACGTCAGAGGATACGTTGCGGAATAAACAAGCAAGCTCATTATGATAATACATATTCCCCAATTAGTGACAAATCTATTCAGCATATACATAAAACTGTAAATCATCTTCGCAACAGCATCAAAAAAAGCCATCCGATAATATCGCTTAATATCTTCAAATCCAAACTTGTATTTTGCCAATAAATGGGTTTTTTCTGGCCCAACAAATATTAGCGAAGAAAATTTAACGTTGCCTTCCGGAGGGATTGTAATGCCTTTTGATTCTATATTGATTGCCAACAAATGATCACTAACTGGATTTATATTGTATCCGTATGTACTAAAAATCGGCTTGCTTATAGCACAAAAATAGCGATCTCGAAAACCAACCCAACGAACACTACCCGTGGATTCTCTTTTTTCTTTATTTGAAAATTTAAAGGCGTTATTTTTTCGGTACACATCATTCTCCGATGAGACGACATATTCAAACAAAGACTTGTCACCGCCCATTGTCTGTGCATTGTTATGATTTTTTCCATTCAAATTGGACATATTCAATCTGAGTCCCTGAATGTTCAAATCGATCAGTTTGGACATTTTAGATTTATTGGTTATATCGATATCCGCATGGATATCATAATCGTCATCAGATAAAACATAAGTTTTTTTGACGACATATTCATCATTTTCGTAAGAATAAACAATGTGCCGGTCATCGCTCTGTTCAACAGCATATTTTGTCCCTTCATAATAGCCGGAAATGGCCATAAAATCATCCAGCGGAAGGGTGGTGCTATATTCTTTAAGGAAAACTTTCTTTAAGAGGCCGCCTGTGTCAGAGAAGTCGGCTATCAGTTTTTTTGATTCTATGTGCCTGATTTCTTCTTCGACAATGGGTGCTTTTAGCAACGGTTGCCCTGACAACTCATCTTGAGGAGCAATGGGAAGGATTGGTTTTGTGTTATCCATAACCTCTTTATATTCATACGGTTGCGTGCTATTAAAGCTCTTGGACTTCATCTGTGACTGCTGGACAAAGATGCTCCATAAATATATTACTAATAAAGACAAAAAAATAGATAAGGTAAGTCGTTTTTCCATGGCGAAATTCTGTTGAAGTTTATTTTACCGGATCATAGCCTCCACCGGAGAATGGGGAGCATCTCACAACTCGCAAAACAGTCTTCATGCCGCCCTTTCCTAACCCATGTTTTTCGATGGCATCCAAGGCATATTGAGAGCAGGAAGGATAAAATCGGCAGGCCCCAGGAAGTATGGCCCGACCGACGATTTGATAAAAGCGGATAATGATTCTAACAATTTGGATCATGAGACTGTTGGCTTAACGCGCGCTCAAGTCCCGTACGATTGACGGTGAAAATCTCGACGGCAAGACAAAAATATCCGATCGGACGCGCCGATCACACACAAAGCCGTTTACGCCCCTTAGCTCGTCGGCGCTTAAGAATATTGCGGCCGTCTGCAGTCTTCATTCGCCTACGAAACCCGTGGATCTTTTTGCCCTTCAAATTGGTCGGTGTCTTCAAGTGTTTTTTCATAAATGGTAATTATAACATACAACACATGTTAGTCAAGCGTTTCAATTTTTAACAGCAACAAAACCCCATCATCGGCAGTGCGTTAGAGAGTCCCGCGGCTAAAAACCGTGATATTCCCCTCCTACCTGCAGACAAGTGCGAAATCGGATAAAAATCCAGGCCTTTTAAGACCGTCGAGAAAACAGATATTTGGTCGAGCCATGGCGATTGCCGCCTCGAACAAGGACTACTTGGGCTTAATTCCCCCCAAGAGAGATTTTTTGTAATCAATCAAGGGCTTACCATTCTGAGAGGATA
>CAYIQK010000005.1:16477-27973 GCA_964365515.1 uncultured Planctomycetales bacterium
CCCCCCAAGAGAGATTTTTTGTAATCAATCAAGGGCTTACCATTCTGAGAGGATAAAATTTGATTTGAAAACAAATGATTCTCTGATATAATGAAACAACTTTTTGCCGATATGCACGGTATCTTTGGGTTCACACCCAACAAACACAATGTCAATCCAGTCGCCAAGGGTTCCATTTTTACTTTCGGCTGACCATCTTAGATTGGTCGCAACAATAACGATGAATTCATGCAATCTGTGGAAAACTTGTGAATGCTTTTTTCGATCAGTTTGCAACCCAATAGTTTTCAATAAGTTGTAAATAATATACGTTTCAACATGGTTTTGCTAACAACCATCAATTCCAACATCTGTTCGAAAAACGAAGAATTGGCGAAGATTTTAAAGAAAGCCGCCGCGGACTGCAGAATATGAGCTTGACTGCCCTCTGGGAACAATCCCAAAAAGAAATCAAAGAAAGAGTGGGGACGGCCTCCTACGAAACATGGTTTTCTACCGTCCATGTCAAAGAGAAAAGTCCGGAAACTCTGCTGATCGAAGCTCCCGACGATTTTTTTAAAAATTGGATTGTCGAACATTATCAGAATGATATTGTGGAGATTCTCAACAAAACTTCTTCCCATCCCGTCCGCCTCGAGTTTTCCGTGAATGCCAATATCCTCAAAGCAGATACTCACAATCGCCTGTCGCAGTTCGAACAAAGTTTTCTTGAAGTGGAAAGCCATCCATCCAGTCTCAACGCTCGTTTTACGTTTGATCATTTTGTTATCGGACCGTCCAATCGATTTGCCTGCGCGGCCAGCTTGGCGGTTGCCGAATCGCCGGCCAAAGCGTACAATCCCTTACTAATTTACGGTCCAGTGGGGTTGGGGAAAACGCATCTCATTCAAGCCATCACCCACAAAATCCGACAGATTCACCCGCAACTCAAACACTGCTATATGAGTTCTGAACAGTTCACCAATGAGTTGATCAATGCCATCCGCAATCGTTCAACTGCTCAATTCCGAAAAAAATACAGAGAGATTGATATCCTATTGATCGACGACATCCAATTTATCGCAGGGAAAGAATCGACACAGGAAGAATTTTTCCACACCTTTAACAATTTGCATAACAATCGAAAGCAAATCATCCTCACATCCGACCGGCCACCCAAAGAAATCGCCAATTTAGAAGAACGGTTAAGCTCACGTTTTGCATGGGGACTCATTGCTGATATTCAGCCTCCTGATTTTGAAACAAGAGTGGCTATTCTTAGGAAAAAAATACGCCACGAACCTATCAATATACCGGACGCAGTGCTTTATTTTATCGCGGAACAAATCAAAACCAATATTCGAGAATTAGAAGGGGCTTTGATCCGTGTGGCGGCTTATTCTTTACTAGAAGAACGGCTTGTCACATTAGATATGGCGAAAATGGTCCTCAAAGATATGGTTAGAGAAACAATAAAGAATATACATATTGAATCTGTGCAAAAAGTTGTTTCTGATTTTTTTCGAGTGCCTATTTCTGATTTGAAAGCCAAAAGGCGTAATAAAAACATTGTGTTTCCAAGACAAATAGCTATGTATCTCTCTAGACAATTGACCAATATGTCTCTACCTGAAATAGGTGGTGCCTTTGGAGGAAAAGACCATACAACGGTTTTGCATTCATGTAAAAAAATTGAAAAAAATTCGCTGGACGATATGGAAGTTAAAAAGATTATTGACCAGTTAATCACAACTTTAAAACAATGATTCACTGATAATGAAATGTTGTTAACAATCATAAATATTGCAACTATATTTATGACAACATGTTTCACCTTTATTCAATTTATCCACCAAACCTATTAAAACCATTACTATAATATTATTAATGTTTTAATAAAATTATAATCATAGTAATAGTGGAGGTTGTGAATAACATGAAAATTAAAACATCTAAAGAAAATTTACTTGCAGGCATACAAATTGTGCAAAATATCGTTTCCAGCAAAACAACCTTACCGATCTTATCCAATATTCTTTTAGAAACAAAAAAGGATAAACTTCAATTGAATAGCACAGATTTAGATATTGGAATATCTTGTGAAATACCTGTGGAAATCATAGAAGAAGGGGCTATAACGATTCCGGCAAAACGATTTGGAGATATCGTGCGTGAATTGCCGATGGAGGATGTAGTGATTAGCGTTAAAAAAAACAACCAAGTTGATATTGAGGGGCGGCAATGCCGTTTTAAGCTTAGCGGATTGCCCAAAGATGAGTTTCCTAAATTTCCTGAATTTAAGGACAAAGAGGCAATTCAGATCGAGCAGGCTGTGTTGAAAAATATGCTCCGTTTGACCTCATTTGCAGTCTCTCACGAAGAATCGCGATATGTTTTGAACGGGGTTTTGCTGGAAATTTCGGATGAAATCATCCGGATTGTGGCAACAGATGGCAGGCGTTTGGCCAAAATTGAAAAGAAATTATCCACCCCAGTTAAAACCGATATCGCGGTTATTATCCCGATCAAAGCGATTCAGGAGATCAGTCGGAATCTCAAAGACGGGGGAGTCCTTTCGTTTGTTGTGGGAGCCAACCAACTCTTGTTTGATATCGATGGGGTTTTGATCGCCACGCGCATGATTGAAGGGGAATACCCGAATTACCAGCAGGTTATTCCCAAGTCTGTTAAAAATCGAATCAAAATGAATACGCAGGAATTTCTTTCCTCCATTCGGAGGGCTAATCTTTTGGCAACGCCTGATTTTCAGGCTATCAAGATGGAGGTTTTCTCCGACAAAATGGTGATTTCGAAATCAACGCCCGATGTCGGCGAGTCCAGAGAAGTCATCCCCATCCAATACACCGGTGAGGAAATGATTGTCGGATTCAATCCGCAGTTCCTCATTGATTTCTTAAAGAATATCGACGAAGATCATGTGGACATCGAGCTGGAGGGCGCTGATAAGCCTGCTGTGATGCGCTTGGAGGATTATCTGTATTTGGCTTTGCCGATGAGGATTTAAAAAAGCCGCGCGAAATTTTAAAAAGATCTGGATATTTCGGGATGGATAGTATAAAAAATATAATCCCTCAGGTGATCGGGAACATTTCGCAAAGGCGGTTGGATGACAAAGGCAGACTGGAGGGCATCTGGCAAGGGGCGCTTAAGACACAGGAGTTGGGTCATGCAAAATTGGTGGGCATCAAAGACGATAAGATATTGGTTTGGGTGGACTCCCCGGCGGCATTGTATCAGATGAAAATTCGGAAACCCAAGATTTTAGAATGCTTACAGAAAGATCTGCCGGATCTGCGCAACATTGATTTTAAAATAGGGAAGGTGCGATGAACAAAAAGAAAACTGAGGCTATGGTCAATGACGAATCGATCAAAGCTGATCTCGTTGGTGAATCCACCGAAAAGACTGCGGCGAACGGGCAATATGATGCGACCAATATTCAGGTCCTGGAGGGAACAGAGGCCGTGCGTCAACGGCCGGCGATGTATATTGGAGACACCGCCACCCGCGGACTGCATCATCTGGTTTATGAGGTTGTGGACAACTCTGTGGATGAAGCGATGGGGGGCTTCTGCACTCGGATCGATGTCATCATCAATGAAAACGAATCTGTGGCGGTTATTGACAACGGGCGGGGGATTCCCGTTGATATCCATAAAATAGAGAAGAAACCGGCGGTGGAAGTCGTTTTAACAACGCTCCATGCCGGCGGTAAATTTGATCATCAGACCTATAAAATCTCCGGAGGGCTGCACGGGGTGGGGGTGAGCTGCGTGAATGCCCTTTCCGAATGGCTGGAGGTCGAAGTCAAGCGAAACGGGAATATTTATCATCAGCGGTATGAGCGCGGTATCACCAAATCCAAGCTCACCGTTATCGGAAAAACGAAAACGACTGGAACTAAGGTCACCTTCAAGCCGGACAAGACGATTTTTAAGGAAATCCTCCATTTTTCTTACGATATTTTGGCCAAACGTCTCAGGGAGTTGGCCTTTCTCAACAAGGGGCTGGTGATTGCGCTCACTGATAAACGCGGGCAAAAAGAAAAAGAATCCGTTTTTGAATTCAAAGGGGGATTGATCTCTTTCGTCGAGCATTTGAACAGCGCCAAAAATTCTTTGCATAAAAAAGTCATTTATTTCCGCAAGGAGCGCGAAGGCATCGAACTGGAGGTTGCCCTTCAATACGATGACGGCTACGCGGAAAACGTATTCACTTACGCGAACAATATCAACACCTCCGAAGGGGGGACGCATCTGAGCGGTTTCCGTTCGGCATTGACGCGGGCGATCAATAATTATGCCAAAGGGAAAAATCTGCTCAAAAACGAAATGGCGATCACCGGAGACGATGCCCGCGAGGGGTTAACTGCAGTGGTGAGTGTTAAGATTCCCAATCCCCAATTCGAAGGGCAGACAAAAACCAAGCTTGGAAATTCCGAGGCGGAAGGCCTGGTGGCTTCCGTCACGCTGGAGGCCTTAAACGGGTTTCTCGAAGAGAATCCTTCCATTGCCAATGCCATTGTTGACAAGGTGATCACGGCCTCCCGGGCCAGGGAGGCGGCGCGCAAGGCCAGAGAGTTGACCAGACGCAAGGGGGCATTAGACTCTAGCGGCCTGCCGGGGAAATTGGCCGATTGTTCGGAAAAAGATCCTTCGTTGTGCGAGTTGTATCTTGTGGAGGGCGATTCCGCCGGAGGATCGGCCAAGCAGGGACGGGACAGGACGTTCCAGGCGATTCTGCCGTTGAAAGGAAAGATTCTGAACGTCGAAAAATCCCGTCTGGATAAAATTTTGAGCAACGACGAGATCCGCACGATCATTACCGCTTTGGGGACCAGCGTAGGATCGGAATTCAACGTAAAAAAATTGCGTTATCACAAGATCATTATCATGTGCGATGCGGATGTGGATGGTTCACATATCCGCACCTTGCTATTGACATTGCTTTATCGACAACTGCGGCCGCTCATTGATGGCGGGTATGTTTATATTGCCCAGCCGCCTTTGTATAAGATCAAGCGCGGGAAAAGAGAGGAATACATCGAAACCGAAAAAGAGCTCAACGAGCTCATTCTGGAAATGGGGACAGACGGCCTGATTCTCGTGAAGGCCAATGACAAGCATGCGTACACACCAGCCCAGTTTAAGGAAATTTTGAACATAGCGGTGGAGTTGGAGCAGATATACGAGATATTTATTAGACGTGGAGTGGATTTTCGTGAGTATGTAGGAAGCTACAATCAAAGAACCTCAAAGATGCCAGTTTACATGGTTAAAGTGGATGGAAAAGCCCACTATGTATTCAGTGACCAGGAGATGGCGGAATTCACTCAGAAAGACGAAGAGGCTCAATTTGTGGAAGTCTTTGAACGGGAAGAGCTTGAAAGTGTAGAAAAGAAAATGGAGAAGTTTGGATTGAGTGTCAGGGATTTTTTGGTTCCGGAAGATCATCAGTCGGAGTTAGGTTTGGGAGAGAAGGTCAAGTCTAAAAAAGATCAGAATACGAAAAAAGGATCTGAGCTGAAGCCGCTTTTTGTTCTGGAGGAGGAAAAAGATAAATATGAGCTTTTTTGTTTGAAGGATCTTCTGGGTCATGTGCGCCAAAATGCCAATCGCGGGATTCATGTGCAGCGATATAAGGGTTTGGGGGAGATGAATCCTCAGCAATTGTGGGAAACCACCATGGATCCTCAGCGGCGGACGATCCTTAAGGTGAATTTGGAGGATGAGGTGGAGGTTGACAAGACCTTCACGATGCTGATGGGCGATGAGGTGGCTCCCCGACGGGAATTCATCGAGGCGTATGCCCACGAAGTGAAAAATCTGGATATCTGAAGCGTTATTGAGCTTTCCTTTTCCAACTTCAAATCTCCCTTGGAGTTCTTTGACGCTGGCGGGAGATTTGAAGTTATGCTTATTCAGAAGAAGCTCAATAAAGCCAAAGGATTTCGATCATGAGAAATTTATCGACAACGGAAAAGATCATCCCCGTTTATATCGAAGAAGAAATGAAGAATTCGTATCTTTCTTATGCGATGAGCGTTATTGTGGGCCGCGCTTTGCCGGATGTGCGCGATGGCTTGAAGCCGGTTCACCGCCGAGTCCTTTATGCGATGCAGGATCTGGCCTTGGAACACGGGAAACCTTACAAAAAAAGCGCCCGCATTGTCGGGGAGGTTTTGGGCAAATACCATCCTCACGGTGATATGGCTGTGTATGACACGCTGGTGCGCATGGTTCAGGACTTCTCCCTTCGATATCCTTTGGTGGATGGGCAGGGGAATTTCGGTTCGATCGACGGCGATGCGCCGGCGGCGATGCGTTACACCGAGGCGCGCATGGCCGCGATCACCAGTGAAGTGCTGGCGGACATCGGAAAAGAAACCGTGGATTTTTCTCCCAACTTTGACGCCACGCTGCAGGAACCGGTGCTTTTGCCGTCGGCTTTGCCGAATTTGTTAGTCAACGGTTCCAGCGGCATTGCGGTGGGGATGGCCACCAATATTCCGTCGCACAATTTGGGTGAAGTTGTCGATGCCACCGTTGATCTGATCGACAATCCTGAGGTCTCGGTCCAACAGCTTAATAAAATCATCAAGGGGCCGGATTTCCCGACAGGAGGTATCATCTGCGGCCGTGAAGGGATTCAGGAGGCCTACGCCACCGGCCGCGGCAAGATCATCGTGCGCGCGAAGGTCAATATCGAACACCAAAAAGGAAGCAAAGACAGCATTATTGTCACAGAAATCCCTTATCAGGTCAATAAGGCCAATCTCATCAGCAGCATTGCGGAGTTAGTTCAGGACAAAAAAGTCGATGGGATCACCGACATCCGCGATGAATCGGGCAAAGACGGTATCCGTGTCGTTTTGGAGTTGAGGCGGGATGTGGAACCGGAGATCGTCTTAAACTATCTTTACAAGCACACACAACTGGAGACTACTTTCGGTATCATCAATTTGGCGCTGGTCAATAAGAGTCCGAAGGTCCTCAATCTCAAACAGATGCTGGTTTATTTTGTCGATCATCGTCGATTGATCATCCGCCGCAGGACACAATTCGATTTGGACCGCGCTCTCAAAAGAGCACACATCTTGGAGGGGTTGCGCATTGCGATCAAGGTCATTAATCAAATCATCAAGACCATCCGCGAGTCGAAAGGCACCGCGGAGGCCAAAACGGCATTGATGAAGGAGTTTGGTCTGACGGAGATCCAGGCGCAGGCGATTCTCGAGATGCAGCTGCAACGCTTGACGGCCTTGGAGCGGGACAAGCTTGAGAACGAATACCATGCCATTTTGCAAGACATCGAAAATTACCGGGCGATTTTGGCCTCCGAGAAAAAGATCGAAGGCATCATCAAAGAAGAGCTTCTGGAGATCAAGAAAAAATACGCGGATGAACGCCGTACGGAGATCGCAGGCAAGGCCGAAGAGATCGAGATCGAGGATTTGATCGCCGAGGAGGATATGGCGATCACCGTCAGCAATGCCGGTTATATCAAGCGCCTGCCGGTTTCGGCTTACCGCAAGCAAAAACGCGGCGGCAAAGGCATCGCGGCGATGGCGACACGCGAGGAAGATTTTGTCCGGCATCTTTTTGTGGCCTCTTCCAAGGATTACTTGCTGGTTTTTTCAAATAAGGGAATCGTCCGATGGCTCAAAGTTTATGAAATTCCTGTGGCATCGCGGGGCGCCAAGGGCAAAAACATCGTCAATCTGTTGTCGTTTGAGAAGGACGAACAGATCAGTTCCATTGTGGCCGTTAAGGAATTCACCGAGGAGTTCTCCCTTGTGATGGCCACGGCCCAAGGCAATGTGAAAAAAACCAATTTGCCGGCTTTCAGCAATCCGCGCAAGGGAGGGATCCTAGGGATCACGCTCGACAAGGATGACAGGCTCATCGCCACGGCTTTGAGTAACGGCAAAAACGAAGTCCTGCTCGCCACGAGGGAGGGCAAGTCACTGCGGTTTTCGGAGAAACAGGTCCGGGAGATGGGCCGTTCGGCGCGCGGAGTGAGGGGGATCAATCTGGCCAAAGGCGATGAGGTGGTGAGCATGCTTGTCTTCCCATCGGATATTGGCAAGACGGAAAGCACCCTTTTGACGGTCACCTCTTTGGGATTTGTCAAACGTTCTGATTTCAACGGATATCGCGTTCAGTCCCGCGGCGGGAAGGGGATCATCAATGTGAAGGTCACCGAACGTAACGGCCGCGTCGTGGGGGCGCTCCCCGTTATGCCGGGTGATGAAATCATGACGGTCACCAAAAACGGCATGGTGGTTCGTTGTCCGCTGGATGATATCCGCCAAACAGGACGCAGCGCCCAAGGGGTTCGTTTGATTAGTCTCAAAGACGGCGATGAAGTTAGTTCCGTGGCCAATGTGGTGGCCAAGGAAGACGGTTGAAGATTTCGATTTGAATCGTTGACCCCATCGTCTAGCCTGGTCAGGACACAAGCTTTTCAAGCTTGCAGCACGGGTTCAAATCCCGTTGGGGTCGTTTTATTGGAGCATCGATGACGAATCGGTATATATGCATTCATGGACATTTTTATCAGCCGCCGCGCGAAAATCCGTGGCTGGAAGAGGTGGAATTCCAGGAATCGGCCAATCCTTACCATGACTGGAACGAGCGGGTGACCGCCGAATGTTACGCCCCCAATACCGCAAGCCGCATCTTGGACGCCGACAAAAAAATCGGCGATATCGTCAATAATTACGCCCATATCAGTTTCAACTTCGGGCCAAGTCTGCTCTCCTGGATGGAAAAACACGCCCTGGAAGACTACAAAAGTATTTTGGAGGCGGACAAGGAGAGTCAAAAACGGTTTTCAGGACACGGATCGGCCTTGGCCCAGGTGTACAATCACATCATCATGCCGCTTGCGAATCTGCGGGATAAACGGACGCAGGTGGTTTGGGGGATCAAAGACTTTGAGCACCGGTTTGGACGCCGGCCCGAAGGGATGTGGCTTGCGGAGACGGCCGTTGATATCCCCACGCTTGAGATGTTGGCGGAACATGGCATCACGTTCACCATCCTGGCTCCTCATCAGGCTGGGAGGGTTAAAAAAATTGAGGAAAACAAATGGCTCAATGTCAAGGGAGGAAAGATTGACCCGCAGAGGGTGTATCTGTGCAAGCTCCCTTCGGGAAAATCGATTCATGTGTTTTTTTATGACGGCCCCATTTCCCATGAACTGGCGTTCAAAGATCTGCTCAGGGATGGAAAGATGTTTGCCGAACGGCTGACAGGAGTTTTCCCGCAGGAACCTGATCATGACGCGAGTCCCCGGCTTGTGCATGCGGCAACGGATGGCGAGACGTATGGACATCATAAAAATTTTGGTGATATGGCGCTGGCTTTTTGTCTGCATCATATTGAGTCGCATCAGCTGGCCAAAGTTACAATTTACGGGGAATATCTGGAAAAATTTCCGGCGACCCACGAGGTTCAGATCCTCGAAGACACCTCCTGGAGCTGTGCTCACGGCGTGGAGCGTTGGAGATCGGATTGTGGCTGCCGCATCGGATCGCATCCGGGGTGGCATCAGAAATGGCGCCAGCCGCTTCGTTATGCCCTCGACTGGCTCAGGGATACGGCGGCTCTTTCCTATGAGGAGCATATGAAAAGTTTTATGGAGGATCCGTGGCAACTGCGGAATCATTACATTGATGTCCTATTGAACCGCCAGCCCCAGAATGTTGAGAAGTTTTTTGAAAAATATGTGCATAAGGAAGTGAGTCAGCCGGAGAAGATCCAGATTTTGAAGCTTCTGGAATTACAGCGCAATGCGATGCTGATGTACACCAGTTGCGGGTGGTTTTTTGACGAGATCTCGGGAATTGAAACGCTTCAGATCCTGCAGTACGCCGCCCGTGTCATCCAGCTGACTCAGGAGACGACGGGGCAGAATCTGGAGGATCGTTTCCAAAGGATTCTTTCCGGTGCCTCAAGCAATATCCCTGAACATCAAAACGGCGCAGTGATTTATGAGCGGATGGTCAAGCCGGTTGTCACCGATTTGGTGAGAGTGGGGGCTCATCATGCCGTGGCCTCGCTTTTCGAAGACGAGATTCCAGAAAAACGGGTTTATTGCTACAGCGTCCGTAATGAGTTTTATGAGCGCAAAGAGGCTGGTAAACAAAAGATCGTGATCGGACGCTCGAGGATCCGTTCGGACATCACATGGGAGGAGGAAACCGTCTGTTTCGCCGTCTTGCATCTTGGGGATCATAATTTCAACAGCGGCGCCAGGTGCTTCATGGAAGACGGGGCATTTGAGGCCATGCGCCAGGAGATCAAAAGAGCGTTTTCCAGAAGCGATATCCCCGAATTGATGCGCCTGATCAATCATCACTTCGGGAGGCATCATTATTCCCTGAAGGATCTTTTCAAAGAAGAACAAAAACGCATTTTCCACGAGGTGGTTCGCTCAACGCTGGAGGATCTGGAAACGCATTTTCGCCAGATTTACGATCAGCATTATCCGCTGGTGCAGGCCAAGGTGGAGTTGAAGATTCCGCTGCCGAGGGCCTTGATGGTGGCCATCGAATTTGTGTTGAACCGGGATTTGATGGATGCGCTTGGCCGTGAGGGGCATTCCGTTGGGGCGCTGGAACGCATCGTCGAGGAGGTTGCACGACTCTCTTTGGAGATCGATAAAACAACCGTTGGTTTTGTGGCCAGCCGCAAGATTCATGAAATGATGCGGCAGCTGCAAAAGACGCCCTATGATTTGGATCTCCTGGAATTCACACAAATTTTTTTGAAGGCATTATCGCCCTTGCAATTGCATCTGGATTTGTGGCGGGCACAAAATATTTATTTTGCCATCAGCAAACAGCTGTCTAAGACCATGCATGGGGCGGGCGATCAGGGATATGATGGGTCTCAAGACAGATGGCCTGGACTTTTTCGGATCCTGGGAGATTCTTTGAGGGTTCAAATCCGATGAATCCATATCCCGTAGGCAAAATTTAAAAATGTCGTTAGAGATGAGCAAGGGGGTTCCCATGGAGGATCAGATCGAAAAAAGAAAGACGCCCCGGCGGAAAATCAGCATACCGGTTTTGTGCTGGGAGGCGGATGACGAGAAGAGATCCGGCGTTGGCAAGGAAATCATCACGAAAGATTTGAGCGCCGACGGCATTGCCTTTTACTCCGAGCAGATTTATCCTCTCGGAGCGGTTTTGTTCGTCGATATTTATCTTCCCGTCTCCAAAAAACCTGTCTCGTGCAAGCTCAATGTCCTTTCCATTGAGGCGTTGACTCACAAAGACGAATATGTGATCGGAGGCATCTTTTTTGATTTGAACCCGGGGGACCGGCTCACAATCGCCGCCGCCCTTGAAAAAATGAATTTGTATCTGTTGCTCGACAGCGCCATCAAGGGAGGGGCGACCGATATCCATCTGACCATCGGGCGGCCGCCGATGGTGCGCAAAGACGGGCGCATTTTGATGATGGCGGCGGATACGATTGAGGACGG
>CAYIQK010000005.1:28073-29771 GCA_964365515.1 uncultured Planctomycetales bacterium
ACGACGATGATGTCCATGGTGGATTATATCAACAGGACTCAGGAACGGGTGGTCGTTACGGTGGAAGACCCCATTGAGTATACCTTGAAGAGCCAGAAAAGCATCATCAAACAAAGAGAGTTGGGAAGCGACACAGGCTCTTATGCGGAGGCGTTGAGGCGGGCCCTGAGGCAGGATCCGGATGTGATTTGTGTCGGCGAAATTTTGACGGGCGAATGCCTCATCGCCGCCATCCGGGCGGCAGAGACGGGCCATTTGGTGATTTCCACCGTTCATGCCCCTGATACGGTTTCGGCCATCGAGCGTCTTGTGAACCTTTTCCCTCCTGAACACGCCATGGCCATGCGCCAGCAAGTGTCCTCTTGCCTTCTGTGCATATTATTCCAGCTTCTGTTACCGCAGAAACAAAAAGGCGGCCGGGTTTTAGCCTTGGAACTTCTGATCAACAATATAGCCATGAAAAATTTGATCCGGGAAGGCAAATACACCATCATGGGTAATGTGCTCCAGACGGGACGCGCTCAAGGGATGTATATGCTTAAGGACAACCTCAAGGAACTTTTCAATAAAGGTCTGATTGAGCACGAGGTCATGGCCCAATATGTAAAGTCAGAGCACCTGGGATGAAAGCTTTGCCTCGAAGACGGTTTCCTTCCTGATCTGCGCAATTTTTAGAAGATTGACAGGGATTGTTTGATGCTGGATGCGATGCTTTATGAAGTTTTTGACGAAGAAAGAAAAGTCCTTCCGAAATTCCTGCCATCTCAACTGCGAGTTCGATTCAGCCCCCGCACGATCCAGGAAACGAAATCCCACAATCCTCCCGCGAGGGTGATCAGCATACGCACGCAATCACGAATTCCATTTTCTTGGGCTGGAAAAATCGCAGGGATCCTGACGCGCAGTCAAGGGTACGATCATCTCGCGGCATTTTGCCGGCAGGCGCAGAGTCCTGTGCCGTGTGGATACATCGGCAATTATTGCGCCCGAGCGGTTGCCGAACACGCGATTTTGGCGGCGATGGCGATTTTGCGCAAACTCAAAAAACAGATGGGATGTTTTGAGCGATTTGAGAGAGACGGCCTGACGGGGCTTGAGTGCCAGCACCGGAGGGCCCTTGTTGTGGGCGTCGGAAATATTGGGTCAGAGATTGTTGAGATCGCCCGGGCCCTGCGCATGGATGTGAAGGGATCGGATATCGAGAAAAGACGGAAAGATTTGGAGTATGTAACTCTCAAGGAAGGCGTTCGATGGGCGGAGGTCGTTTTTTGCGCGTGCTCTTTAACGGATCAGACCCAAGGCATGCTTGATTACGGACTTTTTCGACATGCGAAGCCGGGGCTGATTTTTATCAACGTCGGCCGCGGGGAGATCTCTCCCGTCGAGGATTTGAAGACTCTTTTATTCGAAGGCATCTTGGGGGGATTGAGTCTTGACGTCTATGACGAGGAAAGCGCGTTGGCAGATCATTTGAGAGGCCTCCGCAGGAAAACAACCGCTAAAATTCGCAGCCTTCTGGAGTTGAATGACCGAGACAATGTCTTGTTAACGCCCCACAACGCTTTCAATACGGCTGAGGCGCTGGAGGCCAAATGCCGTCTCAGCGCGGAATCCATTGTTGATTTTCTTCGGAAAGGCGAGTTTCCTTGCCCTGTCCCTTCCCGCAGGGAACGCATTCCCGCTTTCGCAGGAGGAAAG
>CAYIQK010000006.1:0-4170 GCA_964365515.1 uncultured Planctomycetales bacterium
CTGTGAACAGGGGCCGCCGTTTCATCCTGAATCAAACCGAACTTCCCGACCTTCCCCTGCAGCTTGGCAATGATCTCTTTGGCCTTTTGTATGCCGATCCCGGGAAGCATCTTGAGGTAATCGGTATCCCCCTCGTCAATGGCCCGCGTGATCTCCGAGATGGGCCGGCTGAGCGCTTTGACCGCCGCCCGGGGACCAATACCGGAGACCTTGATGAACTGCTGAAAAAAATCCCGTTCGATCTCATGGATAAAACCAATGAGAACCGGCGTACCCGTCGATGGCCCCAATTGAAAATAATGATACGTCACCAGATGAACATTGCCCTGCGCGTCCTTCGTTTCCTCCAGCCGCGACAGGACCGAGGCCGGCACCAGGACCTCGTAAAACAAGCCGTTGACGTTGAGGATCAGCGACTGATTCTGTTTCTGGATAAGTTTTCCCGTGATTTGCGCGATCATACTCGACAACTGTGGATATGGATATATCCTAACGCCAGAGCCAGCGCATCACTGGCATCCAGTGTCAAACGCCCCTCATCGATATGAAGCCCGTTGGCAACGACCCTGCGGATCTGTGTCTTGGTGGCATTGCCGTTTCCGGACAAGGCCTTGCGGATCCGCTTGGCGCTGTGTTCGACAAGCTCAATGTTTTTCTGCGCACACAGCAAACAGATCACCCCGCGCACATGCCCCAAAATTCCTACAGTCGTCGGATGTTTATGATGCGAATACAATTTTTCCAACACAAGCACATCCGGCGTGTACTGGCTGATGAACTCCTCAAGCAGCGTATAAATCTTTTTGATGCGATTCTGAAAAAGATCCTTCTGTCGAGGCTCTATGGTTCCTGTCTCAATCAATTTCAGGCGATTTTGATGATACTCAATAAGACCATAACCGGTCGCTTTCAGCCCCGGATCAATACCAAGTATCCTCATTTTTCCTGCGCGATCTTGTCTAATTCTTCATCAGGGATATCGAAATTGGCATAGACATTCTGCACGTCTTCATGTTCCTCAAGGGCCTCCATCAAAGACAAGAGGTTTCTCGCGTCCTCTCCAACCACCTTGATGGTTGAACTGGGCAGCATCGTCATCTCCGCCGTAACCATCGGGATCTTCTTGGCCCCGATGGCATCCTTGACGGCCTGAAGCCTCGCAATGCCGCATGTGATCTCGAAATACTGTCCCTCGGATTGGATGTCTTCGGCGCCGGCATCCAAGGCGATCTCCATCAATTGCTCTTCGCTGATTTTATCTTTTTCAACAGAGATAAATCCTTTTTTGGAGAAAAGATAAGATGTGGCACCCGGTCCGGCCAGGCTGCCGTTTTTCTTCCCCAGGATATTACGGATCTCTGCGGTGGTGCGGTTTTTGTTATCCGTCAAGCCCTCAATGAGCATAGCCACGCCGCCGGGGCCATACGCGTCAAAAAAAACAGTTTCGTAAGTTACGCCGGGAAGTTCACCGGTCCCTTTTTTGATCGCATTGTCAATATTGACCAAAGGCATATTGATGCCCTTCGCCCGCTCAATGGCCGTCCGCAAACGGGGATTGGTTTCGGGATTTCCGCCTCCGTCCTTGGCCGCGGCGGTGACTTCACGGATCATCTTGGTGAACGCCGCGCCGCGCTTTGCGTCTTCAGCGCCTTTTTTATGTTTAATTTTTGCCCACTTTGAATGACCTGACATTTGAGAACCTCCTTTAATGACAACACGGACAAAAAGCCGAAAACAACATCATCGATATTTTGAGGCAGGCCAATAAGCCGAGTTCTGTCCCCGTAAAAAACCGGGTGATGGTTATTCAACTGACCTTAGGGATCGCTCCCTAATTCTTGCGGCCTACCCGGAAATCATAGCGAAGCGGATCACCTCGCGTGCCGGATCAATGAGCCGGCATCTCTTCCCCTATTCGGCCTTGCTCCATGCAGAGATTGCTCGTTTCACTCTCTAACAGTGCTCAGTGATCAGTGATCAGAATTTACTGACCACTGGCCTCTGGACACTGAACACTGTTAGAGCCTCGTCTCTGTAGCTCTGATCTTCCGCCCCTCACCTTTGATCCAAGAAAAGGGGAAGAACTCTGAATTAACAGAGTGCATCATCCTTCGGAGCTCGGACTTTCCTCCACACTGTTGTCAAACAGCGTGGCAACCATCTTGGCCTGCTTTTTGGTTACATTTTGTAAAACGCCTGTAGCCAATTTATCAGCTTCTTTATTTTGCTCGCGGGGGACATGGACCAATTCGACGTTCTGAAAACCGCGCTTAAGCTCCTGGGCTTGATCGTATAAAAATTTCAATTTTTGATCCTTGACCTTATAGCTTCCCGTGAGCTGATAAAACATCAATTCGCTGTCGGTAAAAATCTTAACGCGTGTTGCTTGGAGTATGAGCGCTTGTTGGAGGGCATACACCAGAGCCGAATACTCTGCGACATTGTTGGTCGCCTCCCCGATAGGACGGGCGATGGTCGCGATGGTCTGACCTTCTTTTTGTATCACAACCCCAATGGCCGCCGGCCCCGGATTCCCGCTACAGGCCCCGTCGACAAAAATATCCAGGTTCTCTGTCAAAGATCATCCTCAATATACAAAATTCGTAGGCACATCTCGCACTCGGTCAGCTGATCATTCATCTTCATGGCATTGATCTTCTGGGGCGTCACATTCATGAAACACCCCCCGCAGGAACTCCCCTGCACGGGCACAATCGCCAGCCCGTTTTTATGCGTCAGAATCTTCTCATAACGGATTAAGCAATTCTTGTCGACCTCGGGAAGGACTTGTTTCCGCTGAGATTCCAGGACATGAACCCTGTCCTGCGTGATCGCGATCTCATCCTCGACAATCCTTTTCCTGACCAAATACTGTTTTTCCTGCTCGGCAACAACAGTCTTCTCTTTGACAATCTCCGCGTGGATCACATCGGTCTCATCGTAAGAGACCAGGATTTTCTCTTCAAGGACGGATTGATCCGCCTTATGGCTTTCGATCTCGGTGATTTTAGCCTGATATTCCCGGTTGGTCTTGATTTGTGTTAGCTGTGTATTGGCCTTGGCAATTTCATCTTCCTGTCCCTTGAGTTCCAACTCCAAATCCTTGCGGTCAAGCAAGACTCTTTTCAGTTTCTCCTCCAATACATGAAGGTGCGCCTTGCCCTCCTCAAATTTCTTTCTC
This sequence comes from uncultured Planctomycetales bacterium, assembly GCA_964365515.1. GTDB lineage: Bacteria > Omnitrophota > Gorgyraeia > Zapsychrales > Zapsychraceae > CAYIQK01. The sequence continues at coordinate 3,182 of CAYIQK010000006.1, forward strand.
AATTCCTCGATGCGGGCCGGCTTCTCTTGCAAATCAACTTTCAACGCATAGATTTCCGAATCAATTTTCTGAAGTTCAACAAGTTTTCTGATTTGCCCCTTCACAGAAACTTCTGGCACTGTTGAAATCCCTTTTTTTTAAAAAACCTACAGTAATGGGCACAGAAGGACTCGAACCTTCGACCTCTGCCATGTGAGGGCAGCATTCTAACCAGCTGAACTATGTGCCCAAAGTCAAGCTTTCATTGCTCTGGGCCCAGGAGGACTCGAACCTCCGACCAATTGATTATGAGTCAACTGCTCTGACCGACTGAGCTATGGGCCCTCAATTTCGAACCAAACAATCACCACTCTATCCAAAATATGCTGAGAGCACGGAAAAAATCAATTAAGCATATCACAACGCCTTTTCATTTTCAATAGGTTTTCTTGGTAGGAAACCCATCCCAAGAAGGTCTAAAATACTTTCATTTCAACAACTTAAATCAAAAAACATCATTAAAACAGTTATATCCAACCACACAGAGCCAGGGCACAGATTGTTTTGGCATCAGTGATATGGCCTGCGCGGAAAATTTTTCTCACATGCGTTCTGGTGAAAATCTGAACCCGGATCACCTCATCAGCATCCCCTATGCCGCCTTTCCCCTTCTTCAATTCTTCAGCCTTAAAAATGTGGATGACTTCCGTGGAATATCCCGGCACGGGATGGATCTTCCCCATCAATGTCAATCGGCCGGTTTCAAAATGGGTTTCCTCCATGAGCTCCCGTTTGGCACACTGCCGTATCGATTCTTTCCGCTCCAAAGTCCCGGCGGGAAGTTCCCACAGATATCTGCCAACAGCCGCACGGTACTGACGAAGAAAGACAACCCTTTCTTGGCTAAGAAAAGGAATCACCAAAACAGCCCCGGGATGTTCAACCAGATCCATCTCGATCTTCAGACCGGTGGGCAGCCTCTTGGTGACAACAGTAAAATCAAATTTCTT
>CAYIQK010000006.1:4270-29689 GCA_964365515.1 uncultured Planctomycetales bacterium
AAAAGTTGATCTTCTTTGGCCGCCATGTCAATAAACTGTTTGATCCGCCGGGAACGGGTCGGATGACGCAGTTTGCGCAGGGCCTTGGACTCAATCTGACGGACACGCTCGCGGGTAACATTGAACTCGCTTCCGACCTCCTCCAAAGTGCGGGTTGTCCCGTCATGGATACCGAAACGCAATTCAAGAATTTTGCGTTCCCGGTCATCAAGGGTACTGAGCACATGTCCAATCTCATCTTTGAGCATCGACTGGAGAGTCGCATTCGCAGGGGAAATCGCCTTCTTATCCTCGATGAAGTCGCCGAAATGCGTGTCTCCCTCATCGCCGATGGGAGTCTGCAAAGAAATCGGCACCTGAGAGATCTTAAGGATCTCTTTGACTTTGCTGATCGGCATACGCATCTGTTTAGCGATCTCCTGAGCTCCGGGTTCACGGCCGTACTCCTGCACAAAAAGGCGGGAGACTCGGATGATTTTATTGATGGTCTCGGTCATATGCACCGGAATCCGAATGGTCCTCGCCTGGTCGGCGATGGAACGCGTGATGGCTTGACGGATCCACCAGGTGGCATACGTCGAAAATTTATACCCGCGTTGGTACTCAAATTTCTCCACCGCGCGGATCAATCCCATGTTGCCCTCTTGAATCAGGTCCAGAAAAGACAGTCCGCGGTTGATATATTTTTTCGCGATACTGACGACCAGCCTCAAGTTGGCCTCGACAAGCAATTTCTTCGCCTTATTGAATTTGGCTTGTCTGAATTTGATAATCCTCACCTGTTCCTTCACAATCCGAAGGGACTGCCCCAATCCTTTCAGAAATCCGCTCTTCTCTTTCTGCAGATCCCTGGCATTGGGAAGTTTCTTACGGGTCTTCAACGTCTTCTCGATTTTTTCAACACGCTCGATCATCCCCTTGATCTCATCAACGACTCCTTCATTGAAGGAAGCCGTCAGCTTAAATTCCGAGAGGACAACCGCCGATTTATCGGAACCAATTTGGGTATGGCTCACCTCATTTTTGATCTTCATCAAGTCCCGGATCAGTTTGGGCCGCCGTTCCAGCTCATCCTTGATCACGTCCTCCACATTGACTTCACCGTCGAGCACCTGACTAATAACCTTCATGGCCGCCTTACGGGCATAAACGGTTTTGTAAAGGGCCTGGGCAAACTTGATCTCCGCTTCTTCGATCCGTTTCGCGAGACTGATCTCGTTTTCGCGGGAAAGGAGAGGAATCGACCCCATCTGCTTCAGATACATTTTCACAGGATCGTCTAAAGGGATGAACTTATCCGAGTACATGTCGTCTTCCCTGTTTTCCTCGCGCAGACGGCGGACCTCCTGCTCCCGGGATTCTGCCTCCAATTTCTCCGGAAGATCCACCTCCTCCTCATCCTCCGACTCAATCACCTTGATATCTTTGCCGTCGAGGATATCGAATACCTTATCGATCTCTTCAGAGGAATGGACAGAATCTGAAAGAGTCTCATTGACATCCGTATAGGTCAGAAACCCTTTTTTCCTGCCTATCTCGATGAGTTTATCAATATCTTGTTTGATATCACTCGGTTCCGTTAATTGTCGCATATTTTCTTTAATCCTCGCTTTTGATGGACTGATTAAATTGTCTGGTCAATTCGCCGACACGGGCCGAATCACCCCCGGATTCTGCCTGCTGGATACACTGCAAAAGCTGCTGGCGCTTGAACTTCAGTTTATCGTGTCTCATGCGGGCGATGCAGTCGCGGTACATTTTCTCACGGTCTCCTCCGATCTCCTCCTCGGAGAGAAGACCGGACAACATCTGCTGCGTCCCGGGATCCTCAAGACTGTTGATCAGACTCGACGGATCGATCCTTCGCCCCTGATCAAAAAGTTCAAAAATTTTGGAAATGGCACTGCGGATCCTCGCATCCTGAAAATCCGAGAGGATCACTTCGTCCTTGGCTTGGGATATGAATTCCTCTTTTTCCATCATCAATCGAAGCAAACTGCGCTCCACGGCTCGCGCCCTGGCCTGATTGACTGCCGTGTGCTCGGTCATTTTTGCCGAAATCCGCTGCGACAAAACCTGACCGGCTTTTTTGTACTCCCGGGCGAGAAGCTCTTCATCGACATCCAGCGACTTGGCAAGCCTTTTGATGTATTCGGCCTTGATCAGTTCGTTGGAAAAACGATAAATCGTCGGCAGCATCTCTGAGGCGATCTTCGCCTTGGTTTCGACCGACCGCACGCCAAAACGCCCCATCAAAACATTCAATTTATAATCAAAAAGTCCACGGGCGTTCGTGATCCTCCCGCACAAATCTTCCGCCCCGTAGCGACGGACAAAGGAATCAGGATCCTCGCCTTCCTCAAGCGTGGCCACCTTCACCTCGATCCCTTCCTCGATCAGCATATCGAGACTTCGCATCATCGCCGATTCCCCTGCGGGATCCGCATCGAAAAGCATGACCACATTGTGCGTATAACGGCGCAACAAACGGATCTGTTCGACTGTCAAGGCCGTCCCCAACGAAGCGACGACATTGGTGATTCCGGACTGATACGGCATCAGACAATCCATGTATCCTTCGACAATGATCACGGAATCCTTTTCCCCAACCGACTGTTTGGCCAGGTGGAATCCGTACAAATGATGTCCTTTGGTGTAAAGGATCGTCTCAGGGGAATTGATGTACTTTGCCGTTGTCTCCTGATCGAGCGCCCGCGCCCCGAAAGCGCGGCAATGCGCCTGCGTATCAAAGATCGGAAAGATGATTCTGTTCCGAAAACGGTCGTAATAACCGTCGCCTCTCTCGCGCGGGATGATGAGCCCCGCCTTCTCCATCAAACCCAGGCTGATGCCTTCCTTCCTCAAATGTGTCAAAAGACCATCCCAACTATCCGGAGCAAATCCCAGTTGAAATTTATGAACCGTATCCAGGCTGACCTTTCTTTGCTGGAGATATGCCCGGGCCCCCTGGGCCGCCGGTGTCTTATCCGCAAGAAGCATCTGATGAAAATAATTGACCGCCAACGCATTGACCTTCAAAATCGTCTGGCGGATATTGGCCGCATGCGGCTGAGACGGTTCATCGGTCGGAATAGGGACGTTGACCTTCTGCGCAAGAAAGCGAATGGCCTCAGGGAACTCCATCCGCTCCTGCTTCATCACGAAGCTGACCACATTCCCGCCGGCACCACAGCCGAAACAATGAAAGATCTGCTTATGCGGATTGACAATGAACGACGGCGTTTTTTCCTGATGAAACGGACAATTCGCCTTGAAACTCTGTCCAGCCCGTTTCAACGGGATATACGAAGCGATCATCTCAACGATATCGCACCGGTCAATGACCTGGGCAATGATTTCATCCGGCATCAGGGGCATAACGATTCACTTCCTGTGCATCGACCAAGCGATGAACAACCTCTCCATCGTCCTTGGGCTAAGAATGCTACTCCCTCTCTTCGATCAGTTTGAAAACTTTCGTATTCAACGGCTCATCCGGGAAAAAAGGATGGACCAGCGCCGCATGACAGGCCTTATAAACGCTCACCGATGTTTTATTCAAGATCATCCTGGCAAAAGAACTCTTCATATGTTGATTGATATATCTATGATTGAAAAGATTCATGCCCAGCAAAAGCAACCCGCACACCAAAAGACTTGTGGGCAAAGAAAGAATCACCCCGCCCCATGTGTTCGCCGACGACTTGGCCTCCACCTTGAAAACAATCAGCCACCCTTCCCTGACCAGATATAAAGCGAGGATGACAACCGCCGTCAGAACACCAAAGCTGACAAGCTCGTGGACGCGTTCGGGAATCAATAAATAATCCTTCAGAAAATTTCCAAAAAGAATATAATAATGAAGGATAAGAAACGTTGCGCAAATGATCCCGATCAGCCGTAGCAACTCGGCCATAAAACCGGTCTTCTGACCGATATAAAATCCTCGAACGATGATCACCAATACGAGAACATCGACCAGATTAAAATTCAATGCGACGGCACATATCATCATACGGACATTCCAATGGAAAGGTGAAAGTATAGCATACGGATCAGACAGTGTCAAGGGAAGCGCTTCCCGCGGCGGGGTTTATTTAAAATTTTATAACCTTTGTGTTTCCAAATAGTTATATGTCAATTAACCATCAAATAAAAGGCGTCAATCTTGACAAGTCCTTCTTGAGATGGTATCTTTTCTCTTCGAACATTTCATCGGAGAAATTGTCACAATGTCATTGACCATGAACGAAAATCAACCATCCATCGAGACCCTGACAGAGAAACTGAGCAGGGCTAACAGGGAACTGACTGTCCTGTATGAAATCAGTAACGCCATGCGTACGACCCTGGATCTGGATCATATCCTCTATATCATCCTGACTTGCGTCACCGCCCACACCGGACTCGGTTTCAACAGGGCTGTCCTTTTTCTCGTCAATCACAAAGAGCACTGCCTGGATCCGCAAATGGCCATTGGCCCGGAATCCGGCGAACATGCCCAAAAAGTCTGGGAATATATCGCCAGTTCCACACAAAAACTCGAAGACCTGATCAAGGAGGAAAAGGTCGCCCAGAATATCAGCCATTCTTCCCTTCTGAAATCCATGAAGGGTCTAAAGATTCCACTGGGATCCGACGGAGGTAACCTGCTGGCCAAGGCTTACCACCATGGCATTGCCGTTCATATCCCACACGAAAAGATCGACCAATACACCGGAGACATCCTTCTGCAATGGTTCAGGACCAATGAACTCGTGATCATGCCGCTGAAAGCCAAAAACAAGGTCAACGGTTTGATCATTGCCGACAATCTGTACACCCAAAAACCCATCACCGAAGACGACTTAAGGATGTTCACCATGCTGGCGAACCAGGCGGGCCTGGCGATCGAAAATTCCCATCTTTATGAAATGGTGCGGCACAAAAGCCGCACGGATTCCATCACCAATCTTTGGAATCACGGATTCTTCCAGGACCAGCTTTCCGCAGAGGTCGATAGACTCCATAACCCCAACTTTCCCATCAGCCTCGTCATGATGGACATCGATGATTTCAAAAAGTTGAATGACACCCAAGGCCATCACTACGGAGATACCGTCTTGAAAGAGATCGCTAATATCCTCAAAGACTCCTCAAGGGAAAATGATTATGCATGCCGCTACGGCGGGGAAGAATTCGCGATCATCTTAACGCAGACCAACAAGGAACAAGCATTGATCATCGCTGAACGCATCAGAAAACGGATTGCCGACCATGCCCTCCCGGCATCCTCACAGGAGCATGCCATCAAAACCTCCGTCAGCGTCGGGATAGCGACTTTCCCCCATGATGGCTCGAGCAAAGAAGACCTCATTGCCAAGGCCGATAAGGCGATGTACATCGCCAAGTTCAGCGGAAAAAATCAGACGGTCGGCATCTAAGCCTCCACCAGCACCTTTTCCTCTTCCTTCTTCTTGTCCTCAGAAAACTTAACCGAGACAATGCGGGAGATGCCGCTCTCCGGCATGGTGATGCCATACATCACATCGGCGCTGGAGATGGTTTTTTTGTTGTGCGTGATGACGATGAACTGGGCGATTTTGGAGAATTCCTTCAAAAGATAGCTGAACCGTCCCACGTTGGAATCATCCAGCGCCGCATCGATCTCATCTAAGATACAAAACGGACTCGGGTTGACCTTGAAAACCCCGAAGATGAGGGCGATGGCCGTGAGAGTTTTCTCCCCGCCCGAGAGTAAGCTGATATTCTGCAATTTTTTTCCCGGGGGTCTAACAATGATGTCAATGCCGGATTCCAAGACATTCTCAGGATCCAAAAGGACAAGCTGAGCCTCCCCGCCGCCAAAAAGCATACGGAAATAGACGCGGAATTCTTCACCGACTTTCGCGAAGGTATCCACGAACATCTGCCGGGTGGAACGGTTGATCTTGGTGATTGTGTTCATCAACTGCGATTTGGCCTCCAGAAGATCACTCTGCTGTTTCGTCAGAAATTCAAAACGCTGTTTCAATTCCTCGTACTCCTCGATGGCCACCAGATTCACATTGCCGAAAGACTCACAGCGTTTCCTCAAGCGTTCGATATTCTGCAGAAATTCCTCTTCGTTGATAGGTGCCGCATCCGAAGGCTGATCCGCTTGCACGGCCTGGACGGATGATGCCTCCGCGCTTGAAATCCCGTCGAAGTCTATCTTATAGGTCTGCTGCAAACGGTCTTTGATGGCCCGTTCATTGAAGGTGAACTCCTGATCTTTCAGTTGGTATTCGTGGATATCCTGTCTGATCTTGTCTATTTCCACCTCCAATGCCGTGATCTGGGCCCGAAGACTGTTGATGCGCTGGGCCAAATCCTGCCTCTGAGTCTCGCAGTCGGACAAAACACTTTTGAACGATTCCTGACTCCGCTGAGTCTGCTCGATACGTTCCATGAGAAGACGAGTCTCGTTTTCAAGCTGTGCCCGGCGGGATTCTTCATTAGCGAGCTCGTCGTCAATCCTCTTGATCTCCTCCAGCCAGCCGTCTAAGTCTTTCGAGAACATCTCGAGATGTTCCCTGGAATCTCTCAATTTATCCCGATGGGATACGATCTCGGCCTCCATCTGGGCGATGAAGACTGTGATCCCTTCTTTCTCTTGAGATTTGCCCGTAATCCATTCCTGCTTGTCCTTCCTATCGTTCTGGCACCATTCGATCTCCTGGGTCACGGTATCCAGCTTGTAATTAAGCTCTTCCTCCCGCTTTCTGACGCCGACAAGCTCTCCCTCCACTTCCTGCAATTCCACAGCGTTCAATTCCGTCTCCTGCCTCAACTGGCCCAATTCCGCGCCGAGATCCTTCCTCTGCGCCTGCGCGACGGAAATGGTCTTCTCCTGATCATGAATGGCCTGCTGAATATTTTTGTAGATTTGGGCCTCTTCTTCGATGCGGACAATATAACCGTCTTTCTCAATGTTCAACTGCTGAATTTCCCTAGTGATCTCTTCGATCTTAACAGAGATCTGCTGGGGATCCAATTCGATGAATTTGGCCTCACAGATGATTTCATACCATTGCTGCGCGTCGTTCTTGGCGAAAATATTTTTCAAAAGCCCCTGAACGCCGGGTTGCAACGGACTGACCTGTTTAACCTTTCCGATGATGCCGGTGTGATGCTCAAGAGGAGATGTCTGGGTGATCAAACGGCCATCGACTAAAGGATCCGGGATCTCGTCGTATTGATTATGCAGTTTCTCGATGAAATCTTTCTGCGATTTGCAGAACAAACCCTTTTTCTCCAGAGCATCGATCCTTTGCTTGAGATCGGCCAATTGCAGTCTCAACGCATCCAAGCGGTGCCCCTGATTTGCCCTGTTTTTCTCCAACTGCCCTATGACATCGTCCAGACGGATGATCTCCGCGTCTGTGTTCTGAAGTTTTTGGTTCAACCCCTGCTGTTCATTGGTGATTTTTGCGCATTCGATCTCCAAACGACGTTTCCGGGCGAGTTCCCCCTGAATCTCCTTCATCACATCCGTCAACTCATTGCGGATGCTCACCTGCTGGGACGTGAAACCCAAAATCTTCTCTTCATCCTCCAGAATTTTTTCCCTGGCTTCTTTGATGGAGACCTCCAACCTGCTCAAGGTCAGACGTTTCTCCTTCAAGCCCTCTTCGTTGGATCCAATCGTCGCTTGAATGACCGAAAAGGCATTGTTGAGCTCTTCGATCTTCTCCTGCTGAATGCGGCAGCGCTCGATCAACTGCGCCTTCTGTTCCTTGCGCTTGTGGTTGCTCTGATAAATCTCCTCGATGCGTTCTTGGTTGAAACCGATCTGGCTATTTTCCAGGTTGATCTCTCCCTCCAATTTGATCTGTTCGGCATGCAGGTCACTCGCCTTCTGCTCCAGCTCGCCGGAGTAGTTGATCTGATCCGTCAGCAGACTGGTTTGACTTTCCAGTTCCTGGTTGATACCTTGTTCCCTGATCCTCAACTCTTCAAGCTTGGCGTTGAGTTCTCCGCGTTGATGTCCCAACAAATGCACCTGATGACCGGCCCAGCGGATTTCCATCTCTTCAAGTTTTTTGAACTCCTCCTTGTATTTTCTGGCTCGCTCGACCTGGCGCTCCATGGAGGAAATTTGCCGCCTCACTTCGATGGTGATGTCATTGATGCGCAGGAGATTGTTCTCGGTCTCTTTCAGCTTATTGAGGGCTTCCTTCCTTTTGGATTTATATTTTGTGATACCGGCGGCCTCATCAAAAATCATACGCCGGTCCTCCGGGCGGGCGCTGACAACCAGATCCACCTTTCCTTGCTGAACGAGGGAATATGCCTCGGCGCCGATTCCCGTTCCCATCAAAAGTTCCTGGATATCTTTAAGACGCACAACCGTCTTATTGAGCATATATTCACTTTCCCCGGAACGAAACAACCGCCGGGTGATGGTGACCTCATCATAGTCGACGGGGAGCACGCGCGATTCATTGGCGAAACTCATACTCACTTCGGCAAACCCCAGAGATGGCTTCTGCGCCGTGCCGTTAAAAATCACATCTTCCATCGAGGAACCCCGCAATTCTTTCGTACTCTGCTCACCCAACGCCCAACGGATGGCATCGAAGATATTGCTCTTGCCGCATCCATTGGGGCCCACGACGGCCGTGATGCCAGGTTCAAAGTTCAGGATGGTCTTGTCGGCAAAGGACTTGAACCCGAAAAGTTCCAATTTCTTAAAATACATAGGCGGCTCCTCTGTAATTATTTTTTCTTCAAAATGCCCTCAACGATATTCACCGTCACTCTCAAATCAGTAAATTTCGGCAAAGCCTCCTCGGGGATCACGATCCTATACTTTTTCTCTATACTGGCTAAAAGCTCGAGGGCCATCATCGAATCCATACCCAAATCCTTGACGAATTTAGCATCCGTACCGATTTGATCCGGCTCCGTCTCCAAAATTTCCGCAACCACCGCACGGATATCTTTTTCAACATCCACCTTCAACTTTGCATCAAGCATCCCCTCTCCTCCTCATAATGGTTTATTGATGGCTTTCAAGCCACGCGTCAATTTTGTCCTTTTTAAATCTCCACTGCCCCACCGTCTTGATGGCAGGAACCTTCCCCTTCTTAAGCCAGTCGTAAATGGTTCGTTTCTTGACACGGAGATACCTCGCCACCTCTTCTATTGTCATCAATTCCTGAAAATCCATCGTCGTATTCCTGTCATTCGAAAATAAAATATAACAATCTGCATCACTTTATTACATCAAATAACAGATGTCAATATTTTTCTCTGTTTTTTTCATATTAAGATGTTTTACATTCAATTTAATACATCTGAATCAATCAATATACATAAATATGCTATAAATACATTACAATATCATTAAAATCATAATTACTACATTTTATACATTAATTTAACAAATAAATCACATATAAACATATAATTACATTTATATGCAAAATATAACATATCATAACATTATTGACTATTAGACGATGAGGAAAAACTTATTATTAAGGAAGGGAGAGGAGCTTCTGTACTGGATTGACATCCGCCTCATAATTCACTTCATCGAAACCGAATCCGAAGAGCTGTAGAAACTCCCGATGATATCCGTCGAGGTCGGCCAACTGGGCGAGATTTTCTTGGCTGAGTTTCTTCCAGCTCTCCAAAACTTGAGCTTGCACATCAGGACGCGTCTCTAAATCATCCATACGGATCAAACCGTTCTCATCCACAGGGATAGGATTGCCTGTATAAAGGCGTGTCGAGAAAAGCCGGCAGATCTGGGCAATGCAGTTTTCGTAAAGGTTTTTTTCCTTCATCACCTTATTGAGCAGTGTGAAATAAAGAGGAATGACCGGAATCGCCGAACTCGACTGCGTGACAAGGGCCTTATTGACCGAGATCAATGCCCTGCCGCCGGTTTTCTTCAATCGTTCATCCAGTTTCTTCGCGGTTTTCTCCAAATGATCCTTGGCCCGTCCGATGGTGCCGTGACGATAAATGATTTTAGTGAGCTCAGGGCCGACATACGAATACGCCACCGTCATAAACCTCTCCCCCAACAATTTCTCTCTCGCCAGCGCATCGATCCAAAACTCCCAGTCCTCTCCACCCATCACAGAGACAGTCTGATCGATCTCTTCCTGACTGGCCGCTGGAAGCGTCACGGTCTCAAGGGTGTTGGTTGAGGCATCTATGGATATGCTGGTATGGGGAGCCCCAATCGGTTTCAGCACAGACTTGGCGACTTGACCCGTCCTGGGATGCTGTCGCCGGGGGGCGGCCAAACTGTAGATCAAAAGATCAATCGCCCCAAGGTCTTTTTTGATCAGATCAACAACCCTCTGTTTGGCTTCGTCACAAAACGCATCGATATTGAGACTTCGGGCATAGAGGCCTTCATTTTTTGCCTTTTGCTCAAAGGCAACTGAATTGTACCAACCGGCCGAGGCCGTCCGGCTGTTCTCGGCCTCTTTCTCCAAAAAAACGCCGATGGTGGAGGCCCCGCAGCCAAATGCCGTCACAATCCGCGAGGCCAACCCGTAACCCGTGGAAGCCCCGACGACGACAACCCGCTGGGGGCCGTTTCCGATCATCCCATGGGATCTGACATAATCCATCTGCTTTTGCACATACTGGGCACACCCAACCGGATGGGCTGTCGTGCAGATAAATCCCCGAATTTTAGGCTGAATAATCATTGTTCATCCTCTTCTTAAGACACAACGGATGTCTTCTTGGCTACAATCACAATGCCGGAGGTGGTCAACACGAAACGTTTGGTATCCAGTTTCAAGTCGAATCCGATTTCCGAATGCGGCGGGATATTCACCTCTTTGTCAATAATCGTGTTTTGAATCCGCGCGCCTTCCCCGACGCTGACCCCCTCCATCAGGATCGAGTTTTTGACAGAGGCCCCGTCATAAATCTTGACGTTGGGGGAAAGGACCGAGCGTTCCACGTGCGCCCCCTGGATGAGACATCCGCCGGAGACCATGGAGTCAATGATCACACCTGTGCCGGATTTGGCACTCATCATCTTGATGGGAGGATATTGTTCATGAAATGTCCTGACCGGCCAAGACCGGTCAAACAAGTCAAACTCGTATTCCGGTTTCAGCAAATCCATACTCGCCTGATAATAGGCATCGCGAGTCCCAATGTCCCGCCAATAGCGCGGACGGTTATGCTCGTCGACAAAATTGTAGACATAGATCTTCCTGTCATTTTTAAGCATCTGGGGGATCACGTTTTTCCCGAAGTCGTGATCCGAGTCGGTCTTGGCGTCTGATTCCAACTCACGGACTAAGACATCACGGTTGAAAAGATAAATCCCCATCGACGCGAAGATCTCGCCCGGTTTACCGGGAATGGTCTGGGGCTTGCGGGGCTTTTCCTGAAACCCTCGGATGTGGCTGTCTTCATCCACCTCAACGACGCCGAAATGTCTGGAGTTTTCCTTAGGCATCGGGATGCACGCAACGGTCACATCGGCTTTTTTCTTTTTGTGATACCCGATCATCTCCTGATAATTCATCTTATAGATATGGTCACCGGCCAAGATGAGAATCAACTGAGGGTCGCTGTCGTAGACGGCATAGAGATTCTGGTAAATGGCATCGGCCGTGCCCTTGTACCAATCGGCACTGATCCTTTGCTGGGCGGGGATGATGTCGATAAACTCCCCCAGCTGATTGGACACGACATCCCAGCCGGCCAGAAGGTGTTTCTGGAGGGAAAACGACTTGTACTGCGTCAGGACATAGACACGGCGCAGTCCGGAATTGACGCAATTGCTCAATGTGAAATCGATGATGCGGTAAATCCCGCCGAAAGGCACGGCCGGCTTGGTCCGGTCTCTGGTTAAGGGATCCAGCCGTTCACCCCGGCCGCCGGCCAGGACAAAAGTGAGAACTTCCCGCATGATCAGAACACCCCGCATGACTCTATCCTCCAACTGACTTTCGAACGAAAAAATGTATTATACGTGCGTGCCGTTTATTTTTCAACAAGAGAACGAATTCCTTCCATCACCTCATTGGCAATTTCCGGATAAGATTGTTCCTCGGAAAATCGTAAGGGTCCTCCGAAGACAACCGTCACACGATGACGCTTCAGCCTCTTTGATCCCGGCGCAAGAACTCTGTCGGAATCTTTGATCAAGACTGGAACAACCGGCGCCCTGCTTTTGGCGGCGATCAAACCGATCCCTGACTGAGCCCTTTTCTCGCCGCCGGAGGCCTTGCGCGTCCCTTCCGGAAAAAACACAACCGGAGATCCTTGCTTGAGTCTTCGCATCGTCTCCCGGATGGCACGAAAATCCGAAGCCCCCCGCTTGATGGGGAAGGCCCCGACTCTGTACAGGATGAAACGCAGTATCCTGTTTTTGAAAAGGGACTCCTTGGCGACGTAACTCAACCGACGCCCGCTGGAAACCCCCAAGACGAAAGGGTCAAGATTGCTGATATGATTGCTGGCGATGATAAACCCCTCACGCATAGGCAGCCGTTCCCGCCCCAGCACCTTCAGTGGGAAAAAAATCCGGCTCAAGACAACGAAAAAACAATGGGAGATCCAGTAAATCACGTTGACTTTTTCCTCAGCAGGGACTCGCCGTATTCGATCAGGGCCTTGGCCTGCTTTCTGGATTTCGCCTCCGAATAGGCGCGCACAAGAGGCTCGGTGCCCGACGGCCTCAGCATGAGCCAGCTTTCGTCCTCACAAATCAGCTTGATGCCGTCAAAATCCTTGATCTCAACGACTCTTTTGCCCAAGAGCGTCTTGATCGCCCTCGCCTCATTGATGTCGAAACGTCCCTGACTCAAACCCAAATCACGGCGTTCATAATAATAACGGCCGAACTCTTTCTCCATCTCGGTGAGTATCTGCTTGATGTTCTTTTTCTGATAGACCATCATCTCCAGAAGAAGCAATCCGGCGAGGGTCCCGTCTCGCTCAGGGACAAACCCCTGGACCCCCATGCCGCCGGCCTCTTCGCCGCCGGCAACAATCTGCTCGCAGATCATCAGATCAGAGATGTATTTAAACCCCACAGGGGTTTCATACAGCTTGAGTCCTAACTTTTTGGCAATCCGGTCAATCATCGTCGTGCCGCAGATGGTCTTGACCACACCGCCTTTATGGCCGCGGTTGCGGACCAGATGAAGAACCAGAAGGCCTAAGATCTTCTGGGGATGAATAAACTCCCCTCCCGGCGCCACAGCCGCGATCCGGTCGGCATCGCCGTCTAAGACCAGCCCTAAATCAAATTTCTCCTCCTTGACCCTTTTCAAGATACCGCCGAGATACTCGACGACCGGCTCAGGCTTTCCGCCGTCGAAAGAAGGATTGACGTCCTCGCGCATCAATGACAGGCGAATATTCGTCCCTTTGAGGATCTGCGCCATCAAACCGTTGCCGCTGCCGTGCATGGCGTCCGTCAAGACCTTAAACCTGGCTTTTTTCATGCGGCCCAGATCAATATATTTCTTGATGAATTTGAGATAATCCACCTTAAAATCATAAATCCGGATATTCTGATCCTTCTTTGCGCTCTCGAAGTTAACCGTCCGCAGGGGTGTCTTATACAAGTATTGTTCCACCTGATCCGTGATCTCCTTTGAAGCGCCGCCGCCTTTATCCGTCTTGATTTTGATGCCGTTAAACTTGGCCGGATTGTGGCTGGCCGTGATCATGATCCCGGCGTTACTTTTGGTCATAATGACACCGTAACTCAAAGCAGGGGTAGGAATGGGGGTATCGGAGAGATACACCTCGATGCCGTTACCGGCCAATACACCGCTGACCGTCCGCGCGTATTCATCCGAGAGAAACCGCGTATCATAACCCACAGCCGCCCGTTTTTTATTCCCTTCGCCGGGTTTGATGTCCTTCACAATCCATTCGCTGACGGCCTGGGCAACGATGCGGACGTTCTCGAAGGTGAAATTATCGGAGATCACCCCCCGCCAGCCATCGGTTCCGAATTTGATGACCGGGGCCTGACTTTCTTCCCCGCAGCCGCAAGGTTTAGCATCAGTCTTCATTCCCGTCGAAGATACTGTGTTATTTATTTCGCTATTGACCATACAAAACCCCTCTCTCATAGATTGGATCATACAACTTATGCTTTTCAATATACCCTAAAACACGATCAGGAACCAGATATCTGACAGTTTTTCCTGCGGCGATACGCCGGCGGATATCGGACGAAGACGCCATCACACCCGGGATCACGATGGACTTTGTTTTGATTCTTGAGCTCACAGCCTCAAAACCCGGACGGTAAACCGCCACAAAAGAAACAATTTTCACAATCTCTTCAATGCGCCGCCATGTGTGTAGTTTTGTCAGATGATCGTTTCCAATGATAAAGAAAAATTTTGTTCTTAGAGGATAACACTCTCGCAGATAAATAACGGTATCGATGCTATAAGATTTTCCACCCCTTTTCATCTCATAATCCGAGACCGCAAACAGGGCATTATCTTTGACCGCCAATTGAACCATGGCAATGCGGTGATCCGCAGGAATCACATCCCGCCCGTTTTTATGCGGCGGCAGACTCGAAGGGATGAAAACCACCTTATCCAGATCAAATGTCTCCAGAACCATCTGGGCGATCATCAGATGCCCGAGGTGAACCGGATTGAATGTCCCCCCTAAGATCCCTATTCTCATCACGTGCGTATCTGTCCCTCGCCGTAGACCACATATTTATAGGTGGTCAACTCCTCCAAGGCCATCGGCCCGCGCGCATGAATCTTATCCGTACTGATGCCGACCTCGGCGCCGAAACCGAATTGATAACCATCGGTGAACCGTGTTGAGGCATTCATATAAAGACAAGCCGAGTCAACCGATCGGAAGAACTGTTCGGCTTCTTTCCTGTTTCTAGTCACGATGGTCTCTGAATGACGGGAACCGTAGGTGTTGATGTGATCAATGGCCTGCTGAAGGCCGTCGACCACCCGCACCGCGAGGACCAGGTCAAGATACTCCTCTTTCCAATCTTGAACCGTCGCCTTCTTGATGCCGCCTGCGATGATCTGTCGTGTGCGCGGACAGCCCCGGATTTCAACGCCCGCCTTTTGAAAATCCGCGATCATGGCCGGCAGAAATCTCCGGGCGATATTTTGATGGACCAGCATGGTCTCCATGGCATTGCAAACCCCCGGCCGCTGGACCTTGGCGTTGAAACAAATCGATCTGGCCATCTCTATATCCGCCTTGTCGCTGACATAGGTGTGGCATACCCCTTTGGAATGTTTGACAACAGGAATACGGGAGTGTTCAGCAACAAAACGGATCAATCCTTCGCCGCCGCGGGGGATGATCAAATCGACGTACTGATCCTGCCGAAGCAGGGTCGTGACGGCCTCCCGCTCAGTCGAAGAGACAAGCTGGATGGCCTCCAATGGGATCTTTGTCCGCCCCAATACCTTTTTCAGAACCGAAAAAATCGCCTTGTTGGAATGAACGGCTTCTTTCCCTCCCTTGAGGATAACGGCATTGCCCGACTTCAGGCACAAGCCGATACAGTCGCTGGTGACATTGGGCCGCGACTCGTAGATAATCCCGATCACCCCAATAGGGGTCCGCACTTTCGTGATCAATAACCCATTGGGTCTCTTGAACGTGGCTATGATTTCACCGACGGGATCTTTGAGCCCGGCCGTGTCCGCAAGACACTGCGCCATCTCACGAATTCTCTTTTCATTGAGGATGAGCCGGTCGATGAGGGCATGAGGATCACTTCTGTTCTTAGCCGCATCCAAATCTTTCCCGTTTTCTCTCATCAAATAGGGGATCTCCCGCAGAAGCGCCCCAGCCATCTGACGCAGGGCGGCATTCTTTAAGGGAGCCGCCAACAGACACATCGAAAAGGATGCGGCCTTCGCCTTCATAGCCATCCGAACAACTGAACTGTGAAGATTTGCTTGTTTCATCATTGTTTTCTTGTGAAATATATCACCTCTGGCACAGGACCAGATCATCACAGTCAATCACTTCGTGTTTGCCTCTTTTTTCTTCAATCTGGTTTAAATCCGCGGTGGAATAATTCATCACTCCCCTCGCGATCTCATCGCCGTTTTGGTCATGAACAACAACCACGTCACCCGCATTGAAGTACCCCTCCCAGGAAACAATCCCCGGAAGAAGAAGACTGCGTCCGCCCTTCAGAAGAGCTGCCTTGGCCCCGTCGTCAACGACAAGAACCCCCTTCGGCTTGGCGCTAAAAGAGATCCAGTGTTTTTTGGCCAGACTCTTCCCTTCCTTCTCCACAAAAAAAGTTCCGATGCGATCCCCTCCCAGAACCCGCAATAAGACATTCTCCATCTCTCCCTTAGCGATCACACAAGGAATCTTAGAACGCGTGGCCATTTTGATCGCTTCCAATTTCGCGCTCATGCCGCCTTTGGAGATATGCTTCTTAGTCGTTCCCAAGGCCGCGCTCTCGATATCCCCGGTGATCTCTCTGATTTCCTCAAACACTTTTTTCCCGCCGTCTTTGCAATCATAAAATCCTTCCACATCCGAGAGGATCAAAAGCAAATCCGCCTCGATCAAACACGCCACCAAAGAAGACAGTTTGTCATTATCTCCGAATTTGATCTCGTCGGTGGAGATCGTATCGTTCTCATTAACGATGGGGACAATCCCCCGCTTGAGCATCACCTTGAAGGTGTTGCGCGCGTTGTTGTAGCGGCCGCGGTCGTTGAAATCATCCCACGTCAGAAGGATCTGGGCGCAGTTCACCTGATTCCTCTTAAAAAACGCATGGTATCTGTCCATCAACACAATCTGTCCGACGGCCGCGAGGGTCTGTAAGGAAGCTAAATCCAGGGGTCTTTTCTTCTGATTCAATTCTCCCATGCCGAAAACGATCGCCCCGGAACTGACAATGACCACTTCAATCCCTTTTTTCTGGACAAGGCAGACCTGTTCTACCAACGAACGCAAGTGAGCTGTCCGGGGTTTCATCTGATAAGTGGCGATCACGCTGGAACCGATTTTGATTACGATGCGCTTGATCGGTCTTGGGAATTTTCTCGACATAAAACCTCGTGGACAAGATGGAGCAGTGCATCAAGCCCTTCTTTATTCAGGGCGGAGATAGGGAAAACCTTCCCTTTGTATTTTTTCTTAAATCTCTTGAGATGTTCCGCCGCCTTCGGCAAATCCATCTTGTTAGCCACAACAATCTTGTGCTTGAAAAAAACCCGCTCGCTGTACTGCCTCAATTCCAATTCAAGTTTCTCATAATCCTCGAGAGGATCGCGGTCCTCGGTGCCGGCCATATCAAGGACATGAAGAAGAATTTTCGTGCGTTCGGCATGCCGCAGAAACCGAATCCCCAATCCTCTGCCCTGATGAGCCCCCTCAATGATGCCGGGAAGATCAGCTACGACAAAATGATAGTCCTCGCCTTCGACAATGCCTAAGATCGGCTGTTTGGTCGTGAAAGGATAACTGGCAATTTTTGATTTGGCCTTGGAGATGCTCGTGATCAGGGTGGATTTTCCGGCATTGGGGAAACCGACAAGACCGACATCGGCAATCAACTTCAACTCCAGATCAAGGATCCGTTCCTCTCCTTTGGCCGGCGGTGTGCGAGTTTTTCTTTTGGCATTACCCAGACCGCCGTGGGCGCCCTTGGCCACAATGACCGATTGCTGATCCGAAGTCATATCCCTGATCAACAAATGCGTATCGTGGTCTCGGACAATCGTCCCCACAGGGACCCGCAGGATGCAGTCTAAGCCGTTTCTCCCGTGTTTGCCTTTGCTGCCGGCATTCCCTCCCTTGGCGGCACGATGATGCTGTTTGTATTGGAAATCCAGGAGGGTTTGGATATGCCCGTCGACCACAATCACCACATCCCCGCCCCTTCCCCCGTCGCCCCCGTCTGGTCTTGGGTAACGCGTGTACCTGTCCCGGTAATGGCTTTCGCAGCCCTGTCCGCCGTCTCCCGATTTCACAAAAATTCTTGCTTCATCGACAAATATCATCTCAATGTCATTCGGCAGAAATTTTTGTAATATTGAGGACAGTCAATCTCTGGCGGTGTCCCTTCTTGGTTGAAGAATCTTTACGGCGGCGGTATTTGTAGGCAATGACCTTCTCTCCAAGGAAATGCCTGCGGATGTTGGCGGTCACCTTAACGTCTTGGAGAAAGGGTTGTCCCACGCGGATCTCATTGTCATTGGCAAACATCAGGACCTTATCGAGGACAATGTGATCGCCTTCTTTATCAGCGACGCGATTGGTTTCAATGACGTCTCCCTCAGAAACCTTAAACTGAGCACTCCCAACACGGATCACAGCGTACATAATAACCTCCTTCAAAAGATGCGTTTAAAAACCTGGTTGGATTGAAAACAATTTTGGAAAGAATTATACTATAAAATACCCCAAAAGAGAAGAGAAACGCCATTGAACAATTTCGGCAGGGAACGGACATGTCCGTTCCCTGCTTTAGGCGATTTTCACCCTCCCGCGGCCGTCACAGAAAGGACAGGGACTGAAGGAGATCGACTCAATGGTCTTGCCTGTCCTTGCCCGTGTCATTTCCACGATCCCTAATGGGGATATCCTATTGACCTCTGTCTTGGCGGGATCTTTGGATAACTCGCGCTGTAAGGCATCGATGACCCTGCGCTTGTGTTCCTCCCGGGTCATATCGATGAAATCGATGACGATGATGCCGCCCAAATCCCGCAGACGCAACTGCCGGGCGATCTCGGGCACGACCTCCATATTCACCATGAAAGCGGCGTCCTCCGGAGAGGCCTTGACCTTGAATTTGCCGCTATTGACATCCACAACCGTCAGACCCTCCGTGGGCTCAATCACGACGTAAGCGCCGGACTTGCAGTAAATATGAGTATCGTAAATCTTCTGAAGTTCCCGGGAGACATTCTTCTCCTCAAACAAAGGGACATGCCCTTTGTAATGATGGATCTTACTGACCATATGACGGCCGATCAGGATCTCGGCGAATTTGCGAATCCTCATATAATCCTCGTAGCCGTCGATAATCAACTTGTCCACCTTCTCCGTGAGGTAATCACGGACAATCCTCCAACTCAAATCCCCTTCTTCATAGATCAACGCCGGCGCCTTCTGCTGTTCTGTCTTTTTATAAATCTTCAGCCAGATTTGATAAAGAAATTTGGCGTCACGGAGGATCTCCCGTTTCCCCTGGAGCAGGGAGGCCGTGCGGATGATGAACCCGCCGGTCTTGGCGAAGGTGAAGCTGTCAATGACCTCCCGTAATCGGTGCCGTTCCTCCACGTTCTCAATTTTTTTAGAAACACCTATCTGTTTATCGCAGGGCATATACACCACGAAACGCCCCGGGAGCGCCACATGAGTCGTCAGACGCGCCCCCTTCTCGCCGAAGGGGTCCTTGACGACCTGAACAAGGACCTCCTGTCCGACCTTCAAGGAAATTTGTTCCTCTGCGCGGTGGTGTCTGCCCCTAGGTCTTTTGATTTCTGCTTGGGGATCCGTTTGATCCGGTTTCTTGAAGAATTTTTTGAAGAACCGCTTTGGCCCCGGGATATCATCTTCCACGAAAGGACTGACGACATCCGTCAGATACAAAAAACCGTTTCTCGCCTGGCCGATATTGACGAAGGCCGCGTTGATGGAAGGGAGGATGGATTCAACGCGTCCTTTGTAGACATTGCCTAGAAGGGACTGATAGCGGTCCACCTCGATATGAAAATCCTCCATGCGGCCGTTCTCGATGATGGCAACCAGACGCTCCCCTTTTTGTGTTTGAACAAGAATTTCTCTGGACAAAATATCACCTCAATCTTTTATATGCTCACAAAGTTTTTAAGAAGCCACATCGGGGGTGATGATATGCGGCGTGATGAATATCATCAAATCCGTTTTCGTATTTGTCTTCTCTGATTTCTGGAACAAAAGCCCGAAAATCGGGATATCGCCTAAAAACGGCACTTTCTTTTTGGTATCCGTAAGTTGATCTTTCACCAAGCCGGCGATCACAAGCGTCTCTCCACTTTTGATCATGACGCGCGTCTTGGTCGATTCGTTGCTCAACTCCGGCAAGGAGGTGTTTTCAACCGTGACGGTTCCGATGATGGCCGTGATCTGCGGTTCCACGTCGAGAGTGACAAATCCCGCGTCATTGACATGCGGTGTGACGTTGAAGATGATCCCGATATCCTTATACTCCCAGCCCGACACCTGAAGTTGCGCCTGTTCCTCATTGTATGTGTACTGCGGGATTGGGTACTGGCTTCCCACCATGATCTGGGCCGCCTGATTGTCGAGGGTGACAATACGGGGATTCGACAGGATATTGGTATCTGTCTTTGTCTTCAACATTTCAAAAACAGCCTGGACCTGAGTGAAATTGAGAGTCCCATAAGTGAATTCGGCATTAGCAGACCCCGCAGTGTCATCGGCGCCGGGGAAAGAATCCGGCGTGTACTTCGTCCCGGTTGATCTGACCGTAAATGGATAAGTGATCGGCCGTTCCGACCCTGAAACCGTGATTTTAGTCAACCAATCAATCCCCAAATTCTCCTCATCATTAAAATTCGTCTCAACAATCTTGGCCTCAATCAAGACCTGCGGGGTGGTCCGGTCCAATTTCTTGATCACCCCCTCCATCAAATCCAATCTCTTGGATATGTCCGTCACGATGAGCGTGTTGGTTCTCTCGTCGTAGTTGATGCTTCCGCGTTCCGACTTCATCTTTTCGACCGAGGTGATGATCTCCGAAGCCCTCCCGAAATTGAGAGTGAATGTCCTTGTCTCAACAGGTTCCTGCTCGGCCAAGGCCGCGGTATTTTCCCTGCGCTGTTTGAGATTCTCCACGGTTGTGACCGTGATGATATTCCCTTTCTGTTCAAAGGCATAACCATAAGTTTCCAAGACCACCTCCAGGGCCTGCTTCCAGGGCACATCGCGAAGCTGAATCGTCACAAGCCCAGTGACCTCGGGACCCACGACGATATTCACACCGCTTTTGAAAGAGAGAATCTTCAGGACATTGGCGATATCCGCATCACGGAAGTCCAGACTCACATTCCCCTCCCCGGCAGTCAGGGCATCCGCCTGCGCCGGCTTTTGTGCGATTGTGTTGTCCTTGGCGGCGCTCACGTTTTTTTCTTCCTGCGCATAGGCCCCCGCGCAAAGCCAAACCATCACTACTCCTGCGATCATCCACCCTTTAAGCATTCTATTCCTCCTTTTTTAACCTTAACTCAAATGTTTGTTGGTCTTTCCCCAGTGTCACCGAATCATTCCCAATCCCTATGACCGTAAACAGCCCCAACAGGTCGTTTGTCTGAACGATGCGGCCATTGATGATGGCCAAATTCTGGCCCTCACCCGCGGAGATGATTCCCTCCAGCTTCAAGTCGGTCACCTGAAAATCCGTCTCATAATTGACGATATTGCCCGCCGAACTGACCAACGGCCAAAACGGATCGCGCTTGCCATGATCCTCATAAACAAAGGCAGTCTTTGTTTCCTGAGCTGAAACATCCCCGGGGGCGTGAAATCCTCCCATCACGACTCCTGCCATGACGAACCAGATGATCCCCTGAAACCGTTTCATGGTTTTCCCTCTTTGAAGACAATCTCGAGGCGATTGTCTTCAAAGACAATCACCTCAAAATTTAACTTAACAACATGATAACGCGTATCACTGCCGGCGCCGACGGTGAAAGTCGAGACATTCACAGAAATATCATCGTTCTCCAGCTGATTCAAAAACCTCCCAAGGTCATGGTAACCGCTTCTGGCCTCCAAAAGAATCGGCAGAGAAAAATAAATGCGCTGATTATCCTCAAGAAGCACCTCCTGTCCCTGATTGAACGGCATGATCTGATCAATCTTAACACCGTTTTGATTGGCCAGGCGCGAGATACGCTCCAAGATGAGCGGCACATCTTCCTTGGACTTGATCTGCTGATGAGCCTGAGCGATCCCATTTTTAAACCGGGCCGCTTCTTTCTGATAAGAATCAAGTTTCTGGATATCCTCCCTGGCCTTGTGAATATCTTGACGGAGAATCTTGACCTCCGGCAGAATTTTTGTCAAGGCCGCCAACTGGGGCTTCATCAAAATCAGATAATCCAAAAAAAGCGCCAAAACAAGGATCCCGATGAATATATAATAACGGGACTTGGCATCCATGGCATGAAAAATCTCAGAGAGATTCCTATTCATTTCAACCTCGCCGTGATAATAAAATCAGCCGCGTCGGTCTGCTTGATCTTACGCCGCTGAATGGAACTCAATTCAATGTCCGCAAAATGCTCAAGAAAAGCATCCTGTTTCTGCAGCTGTGAAATGAATGTGTGGACATTGATCATTTCCTCGCCCTGTTCGGAGATGGCACTGCCTTCGATCAACAAAGCGTTTTCTTCTAAGGCCACGCGTTTCAACCACACCCCGCGAGGCAGATGATCACTGAGAATATTCAATTTCTGGGACCAAAGAATCTTCCCCCTATGGGTGATCCCCGCGGCGGATTTCTGTTTGCCCTGCAGGGTCCTCAACTCGTTGAGGACCGCATCGACGTTATGCTTAGACGACGCCAACGATTCCCATTGTCCCTGCAGTCCCTTATACTGGGCCAGATGGTGAATGTTGATGGCAAGTAAAAGGACATGCGCCGCGATCAAAAGGATGATCAACCCTCCCCCGAGGCCAATCACCGCCTCCAGAGGAATATCAAATCCCTTCCAAGGAAAATGACTTTTTCTTTTTTTCTTAAATTGTGGAGGAACCAAATTGATTTCAATCATACTGATAAAGGGCCAGCCCCACGGCCACACCCAGCTTGAGCGATTTTTTGCCGATGTCCTGAGCCGATAACTGCGGCGGAATCTTAAGCAAACCGACAGGATCCCATACCCCCACACGGATATCGAGACTTTTTTCGAATATCCCAAAGACCCCTTCCAACATGGAGGCGCCCCCTGTCAAAACCAGCTGGCTGATCTCGCGGTTCTTCTCTGTCATGAAATAATCGAATGAAAGTCTCAGTTCCTGGACAGTGTTCATGATGGCGGACTCACAGGCGTTCATGATCTCTTCAGCCCTTTCGCCCGACTCTCTTTTGAGCTCTTCAGCCTCTTGAAAACCGATACCCAAAGCATTGCTGATCCTTTTGGTATAATCCTTGCCGCCAATGAAGATATCCCTTGTGAAGCGCGGCCATCCGTCCACTAAGATCGTCAGGTTGCTGACCGACTCCCCCATATCAAAAAGCGCCGTCACGCCGCCGCCGTTCTCTTCCTGTATCTGTTTCCCGAGAACGTGCAGACCATTGACTAAGGCCACGGGATTGATACCGATGAAATCCGTCTGAATCCCCAGATCGGTCAAAAGCTTGATCCTTTCATCGATCATTTCTCTTTTGGCGGCGGCCGCCATTACGGACATGGACTTGCCCTTCCCCTGCGGATCTAAAATGAAACAATCGATATAAATCTGATCCTGACTGAAAGGGAAATATTTATCGGCCTCGATGGTGAAGGATTTTTTCATATCCTCGGCGGACATGCGGGGCATCTCGATATAGCGGATCAGCGTCCCTTTGCCGGAGACAGAAGTGTAGACGGATTTGTACGGCAGCTCCAGACGGCCGAGCATCTTTCTGATGGCGGATCGGACATCCCCGCGATCGACGGGTTCGATGGCCCAGTTCAACAACTCGAAAGAATCCACCGTTTTCCCAATCTGGATGAGTTTGCAATCACCGCTGCCGATATCCAATCCAACGGAGGAACCTTCCGTTTTGAGGGGAATGAACCGTCTGATCAACCCGAAATAATTTTCTAAGAGAGAGTGCATGCGGCGAACGATGGGCTCAACACCATCATGGAATACATAAGATTAATTTATAATACTTACACTATATTATGGGAGGAACATGATCTCATCAAGTACTTTGTTGCACAAATTTAAGAGGACTGTTTAGTGGCGGGGGGAAAAGGAAGAATAGCTGCTCTCTACTCAACCGGCTGCCCTTGTTCATCAAAATAGAGGGCGGCCCTCAATTGCCCGTCTTGATCATAAGACTTTTTATAACCTGTTTTGTCACTGTTGGTCAGGTGCCACTCGTATTTGAGGGTGCCGTCACGGAAATACACTTTGCCCGTACCCATTTCCTTCTCATCTTTGTAGTGCCTGGCGTCCTGATAGTCCAATTCCAGCCTCAAGCCCCCATCGGAATAATACTCCTTCTTCCATAAGAGACGCCCTCCCCGGTAATACGCTTCCTCATTCAGCTTTCCGTCGGCAAAATAGGTCTGGGAGGGGCCGTCTCTGCGGCCGCCGCTATAATACTCGGTCCCATGCGTTTCCTTGGATTCGTTCACGAAATGGATTTTTCCATTAGGGATCTCGCCGGAGGACTCAATCGTCTCACCATCCGCGATTTTCTGCCAGGCGATTTCTTTTTCCTGCAAATAAAAAATGCTTTCCACGTGATCCCTGTTCAAAGAGAGCCGATCTTTTCTTGAAATGATCTGTCCGCGTTTTCTGTAACGGATGGCGGTGGGTGGGGGAGTATTTTCCAATGGCGCGACAGAAGAAACATGAACGCCGACGGAGGCGACCCGCCCAGTCACCCCTTCGATTCTCCTTTGAATCCACTGAGTCGTAACGATGAGCGCCAGAACGCAGAAAACAAAAAGAATCAAGGTGCGGGTTCGCATCATATGCTCTGCCATGACACAACCTTCATCACCCACGTCGAATCCTGACCGATCAGCCCCGACGGGAGGGAATTGATGACCTCAGGAACTTGAAATACCGAAGGGACATTCGTGCCCATATCGAAATAGTTGGAGACAATCGTTCCCATAATATCAGTCTGCTTCTGTGCCGTAACCGTTCCTTCCGCATAAAATAATCCCATCACATCGATATTGGCTTCATTGAATCCAATGGTGTTGGGAGTCATGATCCCGATGATATTGGAGGGAAAAGAATCGTTTCCGCTGGTGACCAAATCCGTATCAATCTGGACATTGCCCTCGGCGAGGACAACGCCGCGTCCGGTGTAAGTGATGGTCTTGTCGCTTCCGCTCTTGCTCATGTTCAGACTGCCATTATTATCGAGATAAACGATCCCCGAAACCGTCAAAGCGCCGCCGCTCTTGCTGATACTGCCTTTGGCACTCGAAAAAGAAAAATCAGAACTGGAATTCGGCGTAATGCCGGCCAATTTACTCAGATCCGCGGCATCGCTGATCACCAGGGCATTGTCCTGCAAATATTGCTGGTATGTCGCATATGCCCCGTAAGGGTCAGATAAACTCGGGAATGAAACCGTGTCTCCCAGGTCATAGGCGTTATTTGTGCCGTTGTCGGAATGGACATTCGTTGTCCCCTGGGTTCCGCCGTAGCCGTCAGTCACAAACG
>CAYIQK010000007.1:0-4665 GCA_964365515.1 uncultured Planctomycetales bacterium
GGAAAACAGATAAGATAGCTCGTTTTATTGAGCTTCCTCTCAATAAACATAACTTCAAATCTCCCCCTAGTGTCAAAGAACTCCAGGGAGATTTGAAGTTGGAAAAGGAAAGCTCAATAAGGAGGTGTTGGTATCATGATTCCATCGCATATGACTACGGAAACCCAGACAAGACAGGTCAAGGCCGTTGGGCTTTTGTCCGGCGGCTTAGACAGCACGCTGGCGGCCCAGATCGTGAAAAGTCTCGGCATCGAAGTCTACGCGGTTTATTTCGCCATGCCCTGGGGATGCTGTAACAAAACCAAGGCGATTGAGGCGGCGATGAAATTAGGAATCAAATTCATCTCATTGCAGTTGGATGAGCGGTATCTGGAGATCGTGAAAAATCCCAGATATGGCCGCGGAAGCGCCTTGAATCCGTGTGTGGACTGCCGGATCCATATGTTCTCTCGCGCCGGCCAATACATGCGTCATATCGGCGCGGATTTTGTCTTTACCGGCGAGGTCCTGGGGCAAAGACCCATGTCGCAAATGCGTCAGAGCATGCGGAAAATCGAAGAGGGGGCCGGGCTCAAAGGGTATCTTTTGCGTCCGTTGTGCGCGCAGCTTCTGGAACCGACGTTTCCGGAAAGCCAAGGATTGATCGACAGAGACAAACTGTTGAAGATTTCGGGCCGCTCTCGCAAGGAACAGATTCAGCTTGCCGAAGGAATGGATATCGATGGATACATCCAGCCCGGGGGAGGGTGTCTGCTGACAGATTCCAATTTCTCCCGGCGGATGCAGGATACATTCGACCACGGCTACAGGAATTTCCGGGAGACCGTGGCCCTTCAATGGGGACGGCACTTTCGCATCAATGGGGACTTCAAGGCCGTTCTCGGGCGGGATCAACAGGAGAATGACTCACTCATTCGTTTCGCCCACAAAGACGATCACGTGATGCAATTGGATGGCTGTGAAGGGCCTACCTTGATTCTGAAAGGACAACATCCGACCGGAGAAATCCTGGCCACGGCCGCCGGTTTGATTCAGAGATTTTCCCGCCTGCGCAGTGACGCACCACGGCAGGCCAAGTATTGGATTCACGGCGATCAAGACCATGTTTCTTGCGTCACCGCTCAAATCCTCGACGATGTTCAGATTGAAAAGATGCGTATTTAGTTTCTAATGAGGCCATAACTTATGGAACATAAGTTATATGGCCGAATTATCCCGTAACCTGAGCGCAGCGAAGATTACGGGATCACGGGGGAGAGAAGATGGTTAAAGAACAGGACATCCTTCAGGCATTGCGAAGTATCATGGATCCCGATTTCAACAAGGACATTGTTTCTTTAGGGTTTGTCCAAAATATCAAAATCGAAGGGAAGAGGGTCTCCTTAGATATCCGGCTGACGACGCCGGCCTGTCCTGTCAAAAATGAATTTCAACGGCAGGCCGAGGCGGCCGTGCGTCAGCTCGGCGGCGTGGAAGATGTCTATGTGAACATGACCTCTGCTTCCAAGTCCTATTCATCAGCCGTTGGGGGGATCCAGAGCGCACTCGATACGGTTAGATCCATCATTGCCGTCTCTTCTTGCAAAGGAGGGGTCGGAAAATCCACCATCGCGGCCCACATGGCTGTTGAACTTTCGGGCAGGGGATTCCGGGTGGGGCTGGTGGACGCGGATATTCACGGGCCGTCGGTTCCGGCTTTATTCAATCTGCGCAAGGCCGCCGTTTACGTGAACGAGAAAAAGCAACTCATCCCCATTGAGAGAGACGGCCTCAAAATCATGTCCTTCGGGTTTCTCTTGGGCGATGCGCCGGCGGTGATGCGCGGGCCGATGGTCTCCCAATATCTGCAGCAGGTGATGCACAATACGGACTGGGGCGGCCTGGATTATCTGTTCATCGATATGCCTCCGGGCACAGGAGATGTCCAGTTGACGATCACGCAATCGGTGAGATTGAGCGGGGCCGTGATTGTGACGACGCCGCAGACGCTTTCCTTGATTGATGTCGCCCGCGGGATTCTCATGTTTGAAAAAGTCAATGTCCCTATCTTGGGGCTCATTGAGAATATGTCTTACTTTGTCTGCGATCACTGCCAAACCAAACACCGGCTTTTGGGGTCTCATTCGAGCCAGTCTCTGCAGGATCGCTTTGGGATCGAGTTGTTGGCTGAATTGCCATTTTTAACGCAATTGACGCAGAGCATGGATGTGCAGTCTGCCGATAATCCACATATCAAACAGGCGGTGGATCGTGTCGTCATGGCCTTAGGAAAAAACAGCATCCAGCGCAAACAGGTTCCCGGGGTTCAATTTGATCAGGAAAGGGTTGTCTTGCAGTGGGAGGACGGGACGAGGATTCAGGTGTCCAATCGTGATCTGCGTTTGAGCTGCCGCTGTGCCTTGTGTGTGGATGAAACAACCGGCGCGCGGATTTTGCTGGAAAAAAACGTACAGTCAGATATCGCGCCGCGGGAGATCACTCCCTTAGGCAATTACGCCCTCGGCATCACGTGGAACGATGGGCATTCTTCAGGCATTTATCCTTACAAAACAATCAGAGAACTCGCCCTTAGCCATCCAGCCATCGGATGATGTCGTTGAGATCACGTTCTCAATTTGTAGCCGATCCGAAAAAGATAGACGGTCAGGAAAAAGAATCCCAAGGCCATGACTAAGGAGAGAAGTGCGCAAACACCGACTGATGTGTCGGATATCCCCGTGACACTGAAGCGCAGGCCATTGATGAGGTAATACATGGGGTTGAATTGCGAAATGTTTTGGACGAATTTGGGGAGGATCGCGAGAGGGTGAAAAACCCCTCCCAGAAAGATCAGGGGCATGATGACATAGATGCTCCAGAGACTGAGCATGCCAAAATCTTCGGCCCATAAAGCGCCCATCATACCGGCGCAGGAAAAAATCACAGTAACCGTGAGTATGAAATAGATGAGCAAGAGAGGATGGTGGATGGCCGCGGGTGAAAATACAAGAGAGATCAGATAGACCCCGGCACAGACCACCACTCCGCGGGCGACCCCGCCGGCCAAGAGGCCTAAGACCATCTCGAAATACGAAAGCGGAGACAGCAGAACTTCCTGGATATGGTTGTGCCATCGGGCGATGAACAGCGAAGAACTGGTGTTTTCGTAGGAGCTGGAGATCAGATGCATGGCCATGAGTCCCGGCACGAGAAATTCCAGATAAGAAAGACCGGTCCCGCTGAAATCCACGCGGTTGCCGATGGACACCCCGAAAATGTACATAAAAAGCGCGGAGGTTACGAGCGGAGGAAAGACCGTCTGCGAGGATACCGACAGGAATCGGATGATTTCTCTTTTGGATAAGGCGAGGACTCCGATGGGATTGGTGATCATTGATGCTCTTTCAAATGGATTCCGGCCCCGTGACTTCCAGAAATACCGCTTCGAGCGACTTGTCCTTGAGGACATCCCGTTTATCGCCGATACGGACGATCCGGCCATGGTTGATGATGCCGATCGTTTTGCAGAGCTTTTCTGCCTCTTCCATGTAATGGGTGGACAGGAATATCGTCTTGCCTTCTTTATTGAGCTGTGCCAGGTAGTCCCAGATGAGAAATTTCAACTCAAGGTCGCATCCGGCGGTCGGTTCATCGAGGATGAGAATCTCCGGGTCATGAATCAGAGCCCTGCAGATCAAAAGACGTTTTTTCATCCCGCTGGATAAGGCGCGGTGCTTGAGATTGCGTTTGTCAATGAGCTGAAAACGTTTCAGCAATTCATCCGCTCTTTGAGAGGCCTCTTTCGGCAGGATTCCAAAATAGCCGGCCTGATACATCAATAGCTGATGAAGCGTCAGAAAGGGATCAAAGTTGAATTCCTGGGCGCACAGACCGATGAGCCTCCGGGTGCGGGTATATTCAAGGCAGGTATTGTATCCAAAGATTTTCACCTCGCCCTGCTGAAAATTTGAGAGTCCGGTCAAGACGTTGATGGTTGTGGTTTTCCCGGCGCCGTTGGGTCCTAAGAAGGCGAAGGAATCCCCGCGTTTGATCTCGAGCGAGATATTATCGAGAGCCCGAAACTTTCCATAATATTTCGTTAGATTTTTGATGGAGATGGCCTGTTCCGAGTTACGCATGAGTTATTTTCTTCTCAATGGATCCGATGAACCTTTTCTTCCATCTGTTCACGGATGGAAGGCTCAGGATGTATTTTGGCAAGGGCCAGATACCATAAAATGAGAAGATTCAGACATGGCACAATCATGAGCCATCCCAAGATGGCCGGCTTCTGGAGACGTTTGGTTATGTCGACACATAATGCGAGTATAACAAAAAGATTGATGATGGGGATGCACAAAAGGAGAAACCACCAGAAGGATTTGTTGGCCATGCGTACGAATAAGATCAGTTGAAGAATGGGAATCCAGGCCATCAGGCCGCTCAAGTGGAATTTTCTGGCGATGAGCATAAAGGGGATGCAGAAAATGGCATAGACGCCGGCGATGACACCCAAGATGGGGGCCAGACCCTGCTTGGGAGAAGTCAGTTGTTTGAATTTTGGGTTGGCACGAATGTAGGAGTTGAATGCCTCCGTGAGTTTTTTATCCAGTTCCCGGATAAAATCTTGTATTCTTTGAGTCTGCAATTTTGCCTGTTTCTCAAATTGATCTTTGAGATAGTCTT
>CAYIQK010000007.1:4765-7729 GCA_964365515.1 uncultured Planctomycetales bacterium
ATTCTTTGAGTCTGCAATTTTGCCTGTTTCTCAAATTGATCTTTGAGATAGTCTTCCTTGCTTACAAATGCTTTCTTCGGGTCTTCCGCTGTTTCGGATCCGGATTCCATCTGTCTATTGATTTTGTCTATGAGAAGGTGTTCTTCGCGTCTGGTGGTGTCCAGGCCTATTTTTTCTTTCTCGATGTCTGTGATGGAGGATGTGGTTTTTGTGGGATCTTGGGTGGTAACGCTGGGTTGCAGGGGTGTTTCCTTCGGTGTTGGCGGGGAGATTTTTTCTGTGCTTCCGGGTTCGGAAACTAATCTCGGAGGTATTTGCCCAGAGGAAGGGGCAGGTGTTCCCTTAGAAATGTTTTCAATTTCATCCAGATAATAGGTGACGGGAACACCGATTCCCACATCGATGGTAATGGAGTCATCTGTCCGGGTCAGGATTTCGCCTTCAACGGTACGTCCCGATTTCAGGCGGATGGATTCTGCCGCGGCCGTATGGGCTGTTAGAAAGAGGATACCGATGATAAGAGCAAATTTTCGCAACATGATTGTTTGTTTTTTGGGTGAGGATCGATTCACTGGACCTCCATCAGGGCTGTATTTTGTTCTAGAAATTGATATAACCGTTTGATGATTTTATCCAAATCAACGAGTTGCATCAAATCTTGCCGAAGCTGGCTCACTTGGGGAGTCCCTTTCAAATAAGCTGTATAATACTTGCGGAAGGGAACGACGCCGTCCCGCACTCCCTTATTTTGCACAGATAACCTCAAATGTTCAACACATAAATTGATTTTTTCCTCCAAGGTCGGCGGCGGCAGGTGCCGTCCGGTTTGAAGGTAGTGCTTGGCCTGACGGAAAATCCAGGGATTCGCAATAGCCCCTCGGCCGATCATCACGCCGTCGCATCCGATGGCGAACATCTGTTCGACGTCCTCTGGGGTAACGACGTCGCCGTTGCCGATGACGGGAATTGTAACCGTCTTTTTGATTTTTTCCAGCCAGTGCCAGTCCGCTTTGCCGGTATGGGCCTGGCTGCGTGTCCGGCAATGAATCGCGATCGCTTTGGCCCCGGCCTGCTCGACGAGGCGCGCCACGTCCTCAATCACGATAGTGTTGGCATCCCACCCCAGCCGTGTTTTGACGGTCACCGGCAGACGGGTCGCTTTCACCGTGGATCGAACGATTTTTTCAAGGCGAGGTAAATCTTTGAGTAACGCGGCCCCGTGCCCGTGCGCGACATGGTTTTTGACCCAGCATCCGCAGTTGATGTCGATGAAATCCGGGCCATAGCTTTCTGCCAGGCGGGCGGCATCGCTTACGGATGTCTCCACGCCGCCGAACAATTGAATCCCGATGGGGCGTTCTTCATCTGTGATCTTGATTTTTTGCATGACCCGTGGGATCCCTCGGATGATGGCCTCACTGCTGGTAAACTCCGTGTATACAATATCAGCACCAAGCCGCTTGCAGATGATTCGAAAGGCGGTATCGGTCACATCCTCCATCGGAGCCAGGATAATGGGTTTTTCGATTTTGACGGATCCGATCTCCATGGTTCGGAATTATATACGACTTCGCGGCAAATGTAAATCGATTGATTTTTCGCTTTCTAATCAGTATACTTTAGAAATCGCAGGAGAGAAAAACAATGAATATTTTTTTAGCGATTTCTGAAGGGATCAAAGCAGTGGGTGTCGGGACAAAGGGGAGCAAGGCCTTAACCCCTTCTTTGGTCCAGACGATCGTTGATGAACTGAAAATGGGGAGTGTTCCTGATGTGGTCCGAGGAGCTTTTTTTGGCGCTTTGGTGATCAAAGGGGTAACGCCTGAAGAAAAAGTGATAGAGCAAGCTATCGAACCGGGCATTTTGGATAACTTCCCGCGATTGGCGCAATGGCTGGCTGGGGACGCGCCGCTCGCGATCCAATCCATTTGTGCGCGTTTGCTTCGTCGGGAGACCTTGGATGAAGAAACGGCCAAGATGTTGGGCGATTTTCTTTTTTCGACGGAAGCGGGCGACGGCGCGCGTGGAATGGTTGCCGCCATTTTGCGGGTCCGTTACGAAACGCCCGAGGAATATGCAGGGATTCTGTGCAGTATTCAGCAGACACTCGAACGCCCTTTCCGTGAGGGTGTCCCGCAGGGAGATCCGGTGATTCAAATCGCTGAACCGTTCGACGGCGTGGACCATTCCTACATGATCACTCCGTTGATCCTTCAGGATTTTCAAAAGCGGCATTACCGGGCGGTCGGGCTGGTGGGAAGGAACAGCGGCCCAAAGCTTGGCAACAATCTGCTGGATTTGGTCAATGCTTTAGGCGGCATTTTCCTGAAGCGCAATACGGAACTGCAGGGCCCCAAACCGGTTTTGGGCTGGTATATTCATCAACAGGACATGTCCAAGTCCATGGACCGCTGGGTGGAGTTACGAAGGCAGATCATCAAGCGCCCTTTTTTATCCACACTTGAACGGTTTGTGAATCCGGTTCAGGCCCATATCTTCATCGCGTCCGCTTTTCATCCGCCGTACGGCGAGAAAATGGTCATGGTTGCCGAACGGGCGGGGTATCCTGGGATCGTTATTGTGCGTAACGGATTGGAGGGCACGCTGGCATTTCCTCTCAAGCGAAGCGTCAAGATCCTTTGCTCGGCGCGGCAGACCGATGGGCAATACCTCCGTCAGGAAATTGAGTTCAATGCGGAAGAATATTTGAATGTTTGCGTGGAAGTCGAAGAAAAATTTGAGCAGCCGTCTTTGCGGGAAAACGCGCGGCTGATCAAGGAATATGCCGCCACCGGAGACACGGATAATCCTTTGTTCAATTGGCGTGTGCGCGCCACATGCATTGGGATCGCGCAGGCGGTGGAGTGGATTGAAAAAAATGATTAAACCTACGATCTCTTTCTATACGCTGGGCTGCCGGTTGAATCAAAGTGAGACGGCGGTCTTGGAACGTTTGTTTGAGGC
>CAYIQK010000007.1:7829-22528 GCA_964365515.1 uncultured Planctomycetales bacterium
TGGGCTGCCGGTTGAATCAAAGTGAGACGGCGGTCTTGGAACGTTTGTTTGAGGCCGAAGGGTATGCGTCGGTGGGTTCGGGCAAGCCAGCCGATATCGCCGTCATCAACACCTGTACCGTGACTGAAAATGGCGATACCGACACGCGCCGGCTGATTCATAAAATCAACCGTCTGAACCCCAAGACAAACATTGCATTGATCGGTTGTCAGGCCCAGGTGCAGAAAGGGAAGTTGGCCGAATTGCCTAATGTTCGGTGGGTGGTCGGCAACGCCAGAAAAATGGAATTGTATTCCATCATCCGGTCGCAGCATCAGGGCGAGACCGCGGAGGTTATCACGCCGGCGATCCCGCGGGATGCCTTTACGGTGCCGACGGCCGGCATTGACCGCAGGCACGCACGTGCCAATATCAAAATTCAGGATGGCTGTGATTTTTTTTGTTTGTTTTGCGAGATCCCGTATGCGCGTGGACGGGCACGCAGCCGGCAGTTTGACGATATCCAATCGGAAGCCAACATCCTTGCGGCAGCCGGCCACAAGGAATTGGTTATCACAGGGATCAACGTGGGGACTTATCAAAATGACAACCGGACCCTGGAGGATGTGATTGAGGCCTTGGAGCAAATCAACGGCCTCGAACGGATCCGTATCTCTTCCATTGAGCCAACAACCCTGCCACGGAAGCTGTTGAAGAAAATGGCTCAAAGGACGAAACTTTGCCGCCATTTGCACATCCCGCTTCAAAGCGGCAGTGACAGTGTCCTTCAGAAGATGCGCCGCAGATGTTCGGCACAGGAATTTGGGGATTTCATCCAAACGGCCTATGAGACGGTGCCGGGGATTTGTATCGGGACGGATATGATCGTCGGATTTCCTTGCGAGACCGAAGAGCACTTCAGGGAATCGGCTGACTGTCTGAAGCGATGGCCGATTCATTATTGTCACGTTTTTAGTTACTCGCAAAGGAGCATGGCCCGGAGTCAGAATCTGCCGGAGGCGGTTTCGACTTTTGATATTCAAAAGCGCAGTAGAATTCTTCATGATCTGAGTCAGAGAAAACGCAGGATGTTCAACGAATCCTTTTTGGGAACAACCCAGAAAGTCCTCTTTGAACAGAAGAAAAATGGAATCTGGACAGGCCTGACGGATAATTACGTGCGTGTTTGCGTTGCCTCGGATGACAACTTGACCAGCCGATTGCAAGACGTCCGGTTGATGAATATTGAGTGGCCGATGGTGAGGGGAGAGCTTTCTTCTTAGCGATATGACAGAACAAGAAAACAACGGCGATGGAACAATCGCAAAAGGAGAGGGGCGTGTCTGTGTCACGTATGGTCGAAACGAGATCATGAACAGGCAGGCCGTCTCTTTGATCAGAGAACTTGGCATTGATCCGGTTGTGATGCAGGACAAGGCCAACGCATCCAAACCCCTGGCGCAGTTTATCCATGAATATCCGGATATTTCTTTTGTGATCGCCATTCTTTCTGCCGATGATTGGGTCTATCCCAAAGGAGGGAAACCCCCGGAGGCATTGATGCGTGCCGATCAAACGGTTGTTTTTCATCTGGGGTTTTGGATAGGCAGATTGGGCAGGGAACGCGTGTTTGCCCTTCATTACGATCAGAGGAGTTTTCGTTGGCCGACCGAGTATTTTGATGTGATCTACACTCCCTTTGACCGCGAGGGGTTGTGGAAGAAGGAATTGTTGGGGCGGTTAAAACAAACCGGTTTTGTGATTCAGGGGCAATAGAAGGGAAACAATCCTGGGAATTTGATATGCCGGAATTTTGTGGCGTGATATGATGACGGTTATGAAAATCATGAGACGTGGATTCACTTTAGTTGAGATGATGATTGTGGTTGCGATCATCGCTATGCTGGCCGCCATAGCCATCCCCAATGTCCTGCGCAGTAGATTGATCGCCAATGATACCGTGGCCAAGACGACCTTGAAGTCCATCGGCGCGGCCCTGGAAGAATATCTGATTGACAATGACGGCTATCCCTCCGACATGAATCTGCTTTTAACGCCAACTCCTCCGTATCTTCGAGTTGATTACTTCGACGGCGCCGCGCACAGTGGTTTCACTTTCGCGGCCACCACGCTGACGGATTATTCGTATTCCGTGACAGCCGCTCCATTGAGCGCAAACCAGGGTTCAGGAAGCTTCACGATCACAACCGGCGGCGTCCTGACAGCGAATTGATTGACCTTGAAGATAAGACGATGTGGTGGTTCCTAACTGCCGTCGTTCGGGAGGGAGGCGTTGATTTGTCCGAAGGGGGCATTTATGAGGGGGTCCTGCATCGAATCGTAAACGGAATCTTCCCACCCTTTGACTTGAGCATTCCAGGAGCGCATGACGTACGGTCCGGTGATGATGATGCCGACCATGATCATCAGAATGAGGATCGAGTATTCCAGGGTGTGCTGGGCTTGCCGTTGGCTTAATTTTGACGGGAATCGGATCATGGATGAAGCCCTTTCATTACGATAAGTATAGCCCAACCTTGTAGGATTTCAATACTATGTTATACTATCACCATTTGAACCGGTAATTTTCTTGGGGAAGGTATATGAATGTGAACAATGGTGTTTTGATAATCAAAAAATTTTTTCTTCCTGTCTGCGCGGCATTTTTCTTAGGGACGGCAAACGGTTCAGCGGATAGTGAAACTTTTGTTGGCCGTGAAAGTGAATTCCACAAGCCGCCGGCAAGTTTGAAATGCAATCAGTTTACGTTTGACGCGACAAAATCCTACGTTCCGGCGGGTCAGAATGTGTCTTTCCTCTGGGATTTCGGCGACGGACAAACAAGCCGTCAGCCGGTGGCTGAACACAGCTACGAAAATTCCGGCGATTATACGGTGACTTTGGCTGTGGTGGAGGAGGCCGGGCCGGAATGCGGCCGGGCCGTCAGCTCGCAGATTGTGCGCGTAAATATCCCGCCGCAGGCACAGTTTGACTCTCCCCCGAACGCGTGCGTCAATGAAGAGGCCGCCTTTGATGCCGGCCCCAGTCGTGCTGACAACGCAAAGGTTCTTGATTATGCATGGGATTTCGGCGACGGGACAAAGAGGCACGGACAAAGACAGGAGAAGAAGACTTATCAAAAAGGAGGCAGTTACAAAGTTTCCCTGACGGTTGATGACAAAAACGGTACAGTCTGCGGTACACACACGGCTGAAAAAGTCATTCGTATCAATGAACCCCCCGTGGCTGAGGCCGGGCCGGAGATGGTTTTGAAATGCGTGGGAGGCGGGGAGGATATGACCGTCGCCTTCGATGCGTCGAAATCGTCCGATGTCAATAACGATGCTTTAACCTATCTTTGGGATTTCGGGGATGGCCGCCAGGCCCAGGGCCGGCAGATTTCCCACCGGTATGCCGAAATAGGCAATTACGACGTTAAGCTTGTTGTGAACGACAACACGGTCTCCGCTTGCGCTACGGGAGTGGATTTTGTGACGTTGCGTCTAAACAGGACTCCTAAGGCCGAGGCCGGCGAGGATATAACCGCTTGCGTGGGTGACGACATCCGGTTTGACGGTTCCGGTTCTTATGCCGATTCTAAGGGCACTTTGGATGGAAAATGGTTTTTGGGCGATGGACAGACGTCTGATGGTCTGAAGGCCGCGTACCGCTATGACCGTCCCGGCGTCTATCAGGCGAGCCTTCAGGTGGAGAGTAAACTCAATGCGATGTGTCCGCCCTCCAGAGACACGCGCGTGGTGACGGTCAATGCCATGCCCGAGGTGAATATCGTTTCGGCGGATAGCGTATGCTTAGGAGATACGGTCGCCTTTGATGCCCGTGCGTCGGATGTCGATGGGGATTCCTTGGAATACTACTGGAGTTTTGGCGACGGGGCCATCTCCAAAGACGGTCCGAAGGCCGCTCACGCGTATTCGCAGGGGGGCAGTTATCGTGTCAGTATCGTTGTGGATGACGGCAAAAAGACGGCCTGCTCCAGCGCCTCGGCCACAACATCCGTGAAGGTCAATACACCTCCGTCGGCGGATGCCGGAGAAAACACACCTTGCTGTATCGGCATGGAGGCAGATTTCGATGCCGGCGCCTCCATTGACCCCGATGGCGATGCGTTGACGTATCGCTGGGATTTTGGCGACGGACGTAAGGCTGAAGGCCTGCGCGTGAAATATACCTATGCGCAGAGTGGTTCTTTTCCTGTGACGCTGATTGTCGATGATCATACCGGCAGTTCCTGCAGTACATCCACAGCCGGCTTTACGGCCGTGGTCCGCGACAAACCCGTCTCCGTGATCCGTGTTAGATGATGAGTTATTTGAGATGAGAAAAGTGAAGAGATGCGGCCGGCACTTTGTTTATATCGTGGAATGTCGAGACGGCACATATTATACCGGATACACGCCGGATATTGAGAGGCGGATTGCGCTTCATAATTCAGGCCAAGGAGCCAAGTATACCCGGGACCGGCGGCCGGTTCGATTGGTTTGGCGCAAAGAATACCGTTATTTCAAGTGGGCATTCTTGAGGGAAAAGAAGATCAAGAGATTAGCGAGGGGCCAGAAGGAAAAATTGGTCAATGGGAAAAAAGTCAGATGAACTGGGATCAAACCATTGAGGAGAAATTTGAACAGTTGATCGGGAAGATTCCCGTTTTCTTGCGCGATCTGGCTCGAGAGAAAGTATCCAAAAAGGCGGAACGTATCGCCGGGCACAATGGACGATCGCAGGTGACTGAAAAAGATTTGGTCGACGCCTTTTTCGCCGAAACACCTTTCGGCTTCCACGGCCCGATGAAAAATGATATGGAGGCAGTTGGCATTGATTATACAAAATACGGGCATGAAAAGTGAGAGGGCTAAAAAATCCCTGGGGCAGAATTTCCTCATCAATCCGCGGATCCGGCAACGGATCATTCAGGCCTGTGAATTGAGCAAGGACGACGTTGTCCTTGAGATCGGTCCGGGGAAGGGGGCATTGACTTTCGCGATTGCTCCTTGCGTGAAGGCGGTCTTCGCGATTGAGAAGGATGACCGGCTGGCTCAAGAGCTTCGGGAGCGGTTTAGCGGCACGAATGTGACGGTCATCCACGCGGATGTGCTGGAATATCCGTTTGACCTCCTGCCGGACGGAATCAAGGTCATCGGGAATCTTCCGTATAACATCACGACGCCCATCATCGAAAAAGTTTTTCAGTATCAATGGAAATTCCCTGTCTTTTATATGACCGTCCAGTTGGAATACGGCAACCGGATGACCGCCGGTCCCGACTCAAAAAATTATGGTTCTCTGTCGTGTTTTGTCCAATATCATGCGGATGCGAAACGGATTTTCCGGATTCCGAATACGGCCTTTCGGCCGGTGCCGAAGGTTCAGTCCTGTTTTATCTGTTTGCGAATCCGCAAGAAACCGGAGTATTCGGTTGATGCCGATCTTCTATTCAAAGTGATCCGTGCCTGTTTCAACCAACGGCGGAAAATCATTATGAATTCGCTGGCACGTGTTATCCCCAAAGAAAAACTGGCTGGCGTATTGCATGCCGCGGGAATTGATCCTTGCGTGAGGGCCGAAGAGCTGGGGCTTGCGGATTATGCCCGTCTGACGGGAAAAATCAAAGATTTTGACGGGGAATCATTGGGCTGAGTGTCACTTCCAGCCCTCGAACCAATGATTCAGCATCTTTGTCCTGTCAATTTCAAAGGCGTGCTGGAGGATCCTGCTCAGAGTTTCATCGCTGGTATTATAGAACTCGATCCCGGCTTGGTAGGGAAGAGTTGAGGTGTTCTGCCAGACAACGACTCCCTGGAGTTCAACGACCGTTTTTTTTGAGAGATGAACGGTGAGATTGAGTTTCTGGTGAATGGGGAGGATTTCGTTGACGTAAGCGCAGGTCCCTGCACAGCTCAAATCTTTGGTGTGACCTTCGTTGGAGTTGGGATGGTTTTTAGCTCTGTATAGAATGTGGTTTCGAACCGGCCAGCGGGGGAAATAGCGGTTGTCCGAGTCACTATGTGTATCGGTCATTTGGTGTTGAGCACACTTGTGAACTCTAACATGGCTGGATGTCATCCGCAATGGCTAATTCATGATTTTTAGCGGAAGGTAAGACACATGGAAAAAAGGATTTATTATCATGACACCGATGCCGGCGGTGTGGTTTATTACGGCAATTATTTGAAATATATGGAAGAGTCCCGTACGGAATTCTTAGAAAAGAAGGGGTTGAGCGTTGAGCAGTTCCGCCAGTGGGGTTTTTTGTATGCCGTCCGCGGGTGTTCCATCAGTTATCGAAGTCCAGCGCGTTATGGAGACACCATTGTCTGCGAGGCGCGGCTTAAAAAAATCACGGCGGCTCAACTCATTTTTGAACAAACGATCCATGACAAGGCCAGCGGGCGATTTCTGGTGGAGGCTGAGGTGGGGCTTGTCAGCCTCAATAAAGATTTCAAGCCCGTCCCCATCCCCGAGGCCATCAAAGCCAAATTGCAGTAGTTTGGTCTTGTCACATAGTACGTTTGATGTTACTATCTTGAACATAAACTTTATCCGCCATGACCAAAAGCCAGAAAAATATCACCAAAGAGGACGTCCAGTACATCGCGAGTCTTTCCCGGATTCATCTTCAGGGCGACGAGATTGAGCGCCTCACGAAAAATCTGGAGGATATTCTTCATTATGTCCACAAACTTGAGAAACTGGATGTCCGTGCGGTTGAGCCGACAAGCCACGTCCTGCCTTTGAAGAATGTCTACAGGGAAGATGACGTCCGGTCTTCCCTCACGCAGGCGGAGGTTATGAAGGTGGCTGCAGCACAGCACAACGGTTTTTTCAAAGTGCCGAAAGTGATTTGATGAATTTGAATCAATTGACAGCGCATGAACTCCTGGATTTGATCCGGGAAAAGAAGACCACACCTCAGGAAGTTTGCGATGCCGTCCTTGCTCAGATTCGAACGAGCGATCCGCAGATCAAAGCGTATGTCCGTTTGAAGGCCAATCCGCATCCGCTGCAGCCCTCCGGCAGTTTGTCCATGCCCATCCCCATCGGGATCAAGGACAATATTTGTGTGACCGGTGAGCCGACGACGTGCTGCTCGCGCATCCTGGAAGGATTCAAGCCGCCGTATGATGCCACGGTCATCCGGAAATTGAAAAATACGGGAGCGTTTTTAATGGGCAGCACGAACATGGATGAGTTCGCGTTCGGTTCTTCGACGGAAAATTCTTGTCACGGGCCGACTCGGAATCCATGGAATCATGACCGCGTGCCCGGCGGCTCCAGCGGCGGTTCCGCCGCGGCGGTGGCCTCTCATGAAGCGATCTGGGCTTTGGGTTCGGATACGGGAGGATCCATCCGCCAGCCGGCATCGTTTTGTGGTGTGGTGGGATTGAAGCCGACCTACGGCCGAGTTTCCCGTTATGGACTCATCGCCTTCGCCTCCAGCCTTGATCAGATCGGGCCGATCACTAAGGATGTCACTGATTCCGCTTTGCTGCTGGGGATTATCGCCGGATATGATGAGAATGATTCCACCTCGGCGGATATCCCTGTGCCGGATTACACCCAAGCCCTGCGTAATGACGTCCAGGGGTTGAGGATAGGAATCCCCAAAGAATATTTTGTGGAAGGGATCGATCCTCACGTGCGGAATGCGGTCATGGCCGCCATTGAGGTGCTCAGGCGCGCCGGGGCAACATTTGAAGAGATTTCCCTGCCGCATACGGAATACGCGATTGCCGCCTATTATATTGTGGCGACGGCGGAAGCCAGCTCGAATCTGGCCCGGTATGACGGGATCCAATACGGCCTGCGCCGCCAGCCTCGGGAAGCGCGTAAAACACCGCTCATTGACATGTACGAGGAAACGCGGGACATCGGCTTAGGCAATGAGGCGAAGCGAAGGATCATGCTGGGAACGTATTCGCTTTCCTCCGGCTATTACGATGATTATTATTTGAAGGGGCTGAAGGTGCGCACCCTCATCAAACGCGATTTTGATACGGTCTTTGAAAAGGTCGATGCCATCATAACGCCGACGGCACCGACGACCGCCTTTAAGATCGGGGAGAAAACTGATGATCCCTTGAGTATGTATTTGTCGGATGTGTACACAATTTCCGCCAACTTGAGCGGCATCCCGGCCATCTCAAT
The DNA here is from genome assembly GCA_964365515.1 of uncultured Planctomycetales bacterium. Lineage (GTDB taxonomy): Bacteria > Omnitrophota > Gorgyraeia > Zapsychrales > Zapsychraceae > CAYIQK01. The sequence goes on from CAYIQK010000007.1 coordinate 15,975, forward strand.
TCCGTGCGGATTTTCCAAAGATCGTCTGCCCATCGGATTGCAGATCCTGGCGAAGCCATTCGACGAGGAAATGCTGTTTCGCATCGCGTATACGTATGAGCAAAATACGACGTGGCATCAAGAACGTGTCCCACTATCAAGATGAATCAGGCCACCCAGCAAAAATACGAAACCGTTATCGGACTTGAAGTGCATCTGCAGTTGAGCACGCAAACGAAGATTTTCTGCGGCTGCGCGAACGTGTTCGGGCGCGAGGCCAACGCCCAGACGTGTCCGGTCTGCCTGGGATTGCCGGGAACTCTGCCGGTGTTAAACCGCAAGGCGCTGGAATATGCCGTTAAGATAGCCCTGGCCCTGAATTGCAAGGTCAACACCTTCGTTAAATTTGACCGGAAAAATTATTATTATCCCGACCTTCCCAAAGGATATCAAATTTCCCAATTCGACAAGCCCATTGCCCAGCACGGCGTTTTGGTCATGACAACGGCGGATGGCCAGATTAAGAAAATCAACATCAAGCGGACGCATCTTGAAGAGGATGCTGGAAAATTGATTCACGATGACCGCACGGACAGCAGTCTGGTGGATTATAACCGCACCGGGACGCCGTTGATGGAAATCGTCTCCGATCCGGATTTGAGGTCCCCTCAAGAGGCGTACGATTATTTGCAGACGCTGAAATTGACGCTCCAGTATCTCGATGTCTCCGATTGCGACATGGAAAAAGGAAGCCTGCGCTGCGACGCCAATGTCTCCACGCGCGAAGCAGGGCAAGAAACGTTCGGGACGAAGGCTGAGTTGAAAAATATGAATTCTTTCAAGGCCGTTCGGACGGCTCTGGAATTTGAAGAAAAACGTCAGCGCGATGTTTTAACCTCCGGCGGGCGGATTGTTCAGGAGACGAGGCTGTGGAATGAAGAAAAAGGCGTGACGATCGCGATGCGCAGCAAAGAAGAGGCGCACGATTACCGTTATTTCCCGGAACCGGATCTGGTTCCTTTTGCCATTGATGAATCCATGATCGCCGAGATCCGGCGGACCATTCCTGAACTTCCGCGCCAGAAACTGGAACGGTTCTTTAGCGAATACGGGCTCTGTGAATATGACGCGCGGATTATCGTCGGTGACCAGCGCATCGCGCATTTTTTTGAGGCCTGCGCCGGGCTTTATCGGGACACAAAAAAAATTTGCAACTGGTTGAACGGGCCGCTCCTTCAGGAACTCAACGCGAGGAAAGTGGGCTTGAGCGGCGTCAAGGTCAGTCCGGAGGATTTGATCGCCATCATTGAGAAGGTGGATGAGAACGCGCTCAGCAACTTGGCCGCCAAGGAAGCGTTGAAGCAGGTTTTGGATACCGGCAAAGATACCTTGTCCGTTATCCGCGACGCGGGATTGGCGCAAGTGTCCGACACTGGTGAGCTTGAAGGGGTTGTTGATGAAGTCATCCGCGAGAATCCTAAAGTCGTGGATCAGATTCGGGACGGCAAAGAAAGCGCGGCGGGATTCTTGGTCGGCCAGGCCATGCGTAAGACTCAAGGCAAGGCGAACCCCAAGGTGATCGGGGAAATCGTCAAGCGTAAATTGTTGGATGTAACTGGCGGGGGTCATTGAGGGGTAGTCCCTCGCATGATAGGGATCAATTCGCGTAAATCACTTACGTTGCATTGCGTGCTTCCGTAAGTGATGCGCTCATTGGGGAGGATTTAAAATGGGTAAAAGAATATGGATTGCTGTGGCAACGGTGGCGGTGGTTCTTTCGTTAACGACGCTGGCGATTCCGCAGATCGACCGCAAAACAAAAGACGATCTTTATTCTCAGATCGAATTGTACAGTTATGTGCTCACCACCATCCAATCGGATTATGTCGATGAAATGCAGCCGAAGGATCTGATTTACGGGTCGCTCAAGGGCATGCTCGCATCCTTAGACCCTCACAGCCAGTTTCTCGATCCCGAGGAATATAAGGAGCTCAAGACCGAGACGAAGGGGAAGTTCGGAGGGCTGGGGATCGAGATCTCGGTTCGCGACGGTTTATTGACTATCATCACTCCGATCGAAGACACTCCCGCCTGGAAGGCCGGCATCAAAGCCGGGGACCGCATCGTCAAGATCGAAGGGGAATTGACCAAGGACATCACGCTCAATGACGCGGTCAAGAAACTGCGCGGGACCCCGGGCACGGACGTCAATATCACGATTCTTCGCGAAGGTGAGTTCAAAATTCTTGATTTCAAGATCACCCGTGAGATCATCCATGTCCAGGATGTGAAAAATACGCAGATTTTGACGGACAAGATCGGTTATATCCGCTTGGCCGAGTTCCGGGAAGATAGCGCTAAGGCCTTTCATGATGCCTTGGAGGAGCTGGTGAAACAGGGGGCTGACGGCCTGATCCTGGATCTGCGCAATAATCCCGGCGGGCTTTTGAATGTCGCGATCGAAACCACGGAGGAATTTCTCCCCGAGGGGAAGGTCATCGTCTCGACGAAAGGACGGCGTTTTTCGCAAAATACGCTGACGCGTTCGACCAACAAGGATCATGTGATCGACTGGCCGATGGTTGTCCTCATCAACGAGGGCAGTGCCTCAGGAAGCGAGATCTTGGCCGGCGCCCTCAAAGACAATCAGCGCGCGATCATTGTGGGGGCCAAATCCTTCGGAAAAGGATCGGTCCAATCGGTGATCCCTCTGCCGGACGGTTCGGGCCTGAGGCTCACCACCAGCAAATATTTCACGCCTTCGGGGGAGTCGATCCACGGCAAAGGCATCGAGCCTGATATTGTCGTCGAGATTAATGCCCCGGAGGAAGCGAAAGATTCCAAAGGCGATCAAGAGAAGAAGGTTAAAGAGGTCTTTGAGAATGTCGAGATGCAGGAGACCAAGGATCCTGAGAAGTTGAAGTTATCCCAAACGGAAGCGGAGATCCATGAGCGTCTTTTGAGCGACAATCAGGTTCAGAGCGCCATCAATGTCATCAAAGGCATCAGAGTCTATAAGAAATTTCAGGAGACGCCGGCCGTTTCTGCGGCTCAGTCATCAATCAAATGAATCCTTCCCCCCAATGAATGTTTTAGGCATTGAGACCTCTTGCGATGAGACATCCGCGGCTGTGGTGAAGGATGGGCGCGGTATCCTGTCCAATGTGACCGCATCGAGCATGGAGGATCACAAGAAGTATGGCGGCGTGATCCCGGAAATCGCGTCCCGCCGGCAGCTCGAATTCATTTCCGCCGTCGTTGAAGAGGCCTTAGATCAGTCGGGGGTATCCCTTAAGAAAATCGACGCGGTGGCCGTCACCAATCAGCCGGGGTTGATTGGTTCTCTTTTGGTGGGAATTTCTTTCGCGCGGGCGTTGAGCAACGCTTGTAACAAACCCCTGGCGGAGGTGGATCACATCAAGGCGCATGTTTACGCGGCTTTTTTGTCAGAGGAACAGCCAAAATTGCCGGCAATTGGCTTGGTCGTTTCGGGAGGACATACGAATTTGTATTTAGTTCAGGGTCCTTTGGAGTTTAAACTCCTTGGTCAGACCTTAGATGATGCCGCCGGAGAGGCCTTTGATAAAGTCGCCAGGATTCTTGGGCTTGGTTATCCGGGGGGTCCCGTGATCGACCGCTTGGCCGCAAAGACGATCCCGACGGCGCTGTCTTTCCCGTGCGCGAATCTGACGGGGACATTCGATTTCAGTTTTAGCGGGATCAAAACAGCCGTTTTTTACCATCAGCAAAAGAAGCAAGATCAAGACGATTGTTCAACTGGACAGGTCGCTTACGCGTTTCAGAAAAGTGTCGTTGATGTCTTGACGAAAAAATGCATCGAGGCGTGTCAGAAATTAAAGACCAAGACATTGTTGGTCGGCGGCGGCGTCGCCGGCAATTCGGCATTGCGGAAGAATCTGCGGGATATTGCTCAAGAACATGGAATTCGAGTCTATTTACCATCCATGTCTTTATGTACGGACAATGCGGCCATGATTGCGGGGTTGGGGTATCATGTTCTGCGGAAAAACTTATTGTATTGACTTCGGTATATCGGTTTGATATATAAAAGGATACTTTAAGGACGACATCTAATAAACAAGTATTTTGTAAAATGCAAGGGAGCCGGAGCGATGATTTTTAAGGGGCGTAAAACGGGAAAAGAACTCAAAGAGGACAGGGAAGAAAACAAAATCACCGAGATTCATACACAGATATACGGGAATTTGACATTCCCGGATCAGGTCGATCTGCGTATCAGCGGAAAATTCACTGGCAGTTTGGAGTTTCGCGGGACGTTGACGACGGGCGAGTTCTCAGAAATTGAGGCGAACATCAACGGGGATAACATCATCATTGCCGGGAAGGTGAAGGGGGATGTCACTGCCCATCAAATGCTGGTTTTGATGCCGACAGCGATTTTACGCGGCAGTATTTCAACGCCGAAGTTGAATGTTGTGGAAGGGGCTCTTTTTCAGGGCAGTTGTCAGATGATCGATGAATTGTTGGATATCGATGAGGTGTCGAAATATCTTGAAATTGACATGATGGAGATCGAGGCATTGGCCAGCTCCGGCAAGATTCCCGGCAAAAAGACCGGCAACAGATGGAAATTCGAGCGGACGAAGATTGATCATTGGGCCGCCGCCGGAAAGGTCGTGTGATTGATGACCGCGACACAGTTCATTTCGGTCAGGGAAACCGCCCAGCTTCTCGGGATTTCCGAGAAGAAGGTCATGGATCTCATCGAGGCGAAAAAATTGGAGGCCTACCGGATTGCGGATAAATTTCTGCGTCTGAAAAAAAGCGAAGTCTTGGATTTGCGCAATGCCGGCCATGTTGCCCGCGAGGATCACCAGTTTGCTTACACTTCCGTCGAGAAGATCAAAGATTTTTTTCATTTCAACGATTTCTATATCCTGTCCCTCATCATCATCCTTGAACTTTTGTACATCATTTTCTATGTTTGATGGGTCAACTGCGTGGCGAGGTAGCTCAGATGGTTAGAGCACGGAGCTCATACCTCCGGTGTCGGCGGTTCGATTCCGCCCCTCGCTATCCATATGATATTTTACCTGCCCTGTGGGATCGATACGGATAAAAATGTTGAATGCCCTGGTGAAAATTTCTAAATGGGGAGCCGTTGCGTGGAGCTTTGTGTTGGTTTTAGGAGGCGGTCTTTGCGCGGAACCGTCGTCACAGTTTTTCCTAGGAGATGCGGGCGCATACAAGGATGTTGTTGTCTCTGATGTGGTCAGCGCGGACACATTGGTTCTTAAGGATGGAGAGACCATCAAGCTGATCGGGCTGAAGGCCGCCGTCCCCGACAGAAAAAGGCGGGATATCGAACGCGATAAATTCGGTTTTGTCCTGGAAACAAAGGCCGATCTGATCATACCCGTTGAGGAAGAGGCGCTTGAGTTTGCCGAAGGATTGCTCAAGGGCAAGCATGTTCGTCTCGAGTTTGACGTTCAACGCAGCAACGAGCAATATCAAACCCTGGCGTATGCCTTTTTTGTGGATGACGGAGTTTTTGTGAATGCCGAGATCCTGCGGCAAGGCTTCGCTGATCTTCAGATCCGGGCGCCCAATCTGAAATATGCGCCGAAGCTGAGGGAGGCTTACCAAGAGGCCAGGTCGCAGCAGCGCGGCCTTCATGGGAGATGAGCGGGTATGGATCTCGTCGATCAAGTCAGACGAAATATCCGCAGATGCGGATTTTTATCCTGCGGGGATACGCTGATCGTCGGCGTTTCCGGCGGGCCGGATTCGGTGGCGTTATTACATGCTCTTGTTCGGCTTCAGCATGAGCTGGGCCTTAAGCTTTGTGTCGCGCATTTCAACCACTGCCTCAGGAAAACAGCCCGGCGTGACCAGGAATTTGTTCAGCAGCTTGCCGAAGATTTGTCCTTGCCTTGCCGCGTGGAGGTTTGGAAGAGAAAGAAAGAGCGTGGTTCTTTGGAAGAGTTGGCCAGGTTGGGAAGAATTGAGTTTTTTAGAGGCCTTGCGGCGGAAACGAAGGCCGCGGCCATCATTCTGGGACACACCCGGGACGACCTGGCGGAAACCGTCCTGATGCGTATCCTGCGCGGCACAGGCCTGCAGGGGATGAGGGGGATTTTGATCGAGCGGCATGTGCAAGGCGTGTGTTTGATTCGTCCTCTGCTGGATGTCTCCAAAAAAGAAATTCTTGCCTACCTTAAAAAGAAAAGGATTTCCTTCTGCTGCGATGAGACCAACCGGCAGAGGAAATTTTTCCGTAACAAAATCCGGATGGGACTCTTGCCGCTGATCGAGCGACAATACAACAAAAATATCAAAGATCTTTTGTGTCACTTGGCAGACAATGCGGCTGTGGATTATGCTTATTTGGAAGGTCAGGCCCTGTTGAGTTTCCGGCGCATTGCGAAATGTTCGAAAGATGGTTTGAATGTCCGGTTCGGCCTGCAAGTCCTGGCCCGGCGGCCGTTATCCTTAAGACGCATGCTCATTCGGATCGCCGTGGAATGCCTCAAAGGCGATACGAACCGTTTGACCTTAAAACATTCTAAGGAAATCGAGGATCTGATTGATCA
>CAYIQK010000007.1:22628-26432 GCA_964365515.1 uncultured Planctomycetales bacterium
CGCCCTGGCGCAGAACAGCGAGAAAGAGTTGTTTCTGGTGGCCCAAAAGGCCTTTGAGGACGGCTTTTATGATGTGGCGATCCGCTACATCCTTCAGCTTCAGGAACAATATCCCCAGACGGAAAAGCGCGTGGAATCCAATCTCTTGCTGGGGCAGTGCTATTTTTTCAAAAGTCAGTATCTGAAGGCCTACGATATCTTTCATGAACTCCTCGCGTATCCGGAGTTCAAGGATGCGACGCTGTTTTGGCTTGGAGAGACTTATCTCAAAGGGAGCGACACCAAGCAGGCCGAGAAACAGTACCGGCAGATCATCGATGTGTATCCGCAGTCCATTTACGCGCCGCAGGCTTATTATTCTCTGGGATGGATTTACTTCGAACAGAACCAGTTTCCTGAGGCTCAAAAGACTTTCGAGCAATTCATTCAAAGATTCCCGGATCACCAACTCAAGGGCGACGCTGTTTTTAAGCTGGGTGAGGTCAAATACAATCTGCAGGCCTACGAGAAGGCGATCGACCATTTCGTGGGATACATTTTTGATTATCCGCAGTCCACCCGTCAGGCCGAGGCTTACTTTTACATCGGTGAATCCTATTATTATCTGAAAGATTACCTGAGGGCCGTGACGTATTACGCCAAGGCCGCGGAGACGGCTTATGATAATAAGCTCATCCTGCTGGCGAAGGTGAGCCTGGGGTGGAGTTATCTGCGTTTGGAGAAACTGACGCTGGCCCAGAGGTATTTTGAAGAGGCCTATACACTTGCGAAGGAGAAAAATATCCTTTCGGATGACGTTTTGCTGGGGCGGGCAACTCTTTACTCGCAGATGAAGGAATATCCCAAGGCCCTGGAGGCTTATGTGGAGCTGATTGCGGCATTCCCCGACAGCCCGAGGGCCGCCGAAGCCCATCTGGGCAGGGCGAATGTTTATTATCTGACCGGCGATTATCCTCAGGCGGTTGAGTCGTATCAGAAGATCATTGACATGTTTCGCGGCGGGCCTGAGGCCTCCGAGATTTTAGCGAAGGCGTATTTCGGTCTGGCGTGGTCGTATCTGAAATTGGGCAACATTGATGCCTCCATCCGAAGCTTTGAGACGATCAAAGACAGGACTGAGAGTAAGACCGTCAAGACCAGCGCCCTCACTCAAATCGGGGATGCTTATCAAGATCTCGGCGAACTGGAAAAGGCGGTGGATGTTTACGACACGATCCTGAAAGATTACGCTGAGGGGCCTTACACGGATTACGTGCAGTACCGCCTGGGGATCGCGCTTTTGAAAATGGAGAACGTCAAGGCGGCCACATTGTCCTTTCAAAGCCTCCGGGCGAATTTTCCGCGCAGCCGCTATCTTCATGACGCCCAATATTATCTGGCCGTGGCGCATTTTAAGAAAGGCGACTGGGCCCAGGCCAAAGACGAGATCACTCAATTCATCAGCGGTCTTCCGCCGGACAATGAATATATGGCGGAGGCGCTGTATATCCTGGCGCTTTCATGTTTCAATCTCCATGAATATGACGATGCGCTGAAGTCCTTTCAACGCATCGTCAAGGATTATCCCGAACAATCGGCGATGATCCGCAACTGTGAACTGCATATCGCCCGGTGTCATGACAAAAAAGGCGGGACCAAGGAGGCGCTCAAACAATTCCAGGAATTGGTTGAGAGATATCCGCAGTCGCAGACCGCCCAGGAGGCGCTCCTGGAACTGGGCGGCCATCATCTGGAATCATCCGACTTTGATGCGGCGATTGCGTACTACAGGCAGTTTATTGAAGAATTCCCTGGAAGCGAAAAGCGTTATATGGTCTACTATGAGCTGGGTCAATCTTATCAAGCCAAGGGGGAGTTAGACGGGGCGGTTAACGCGTTCAAGGAGGTTGATGACCCCAAACAGGGAGAGTTATACGCCAAGGCCCGTTTGGCCATCGCGGATATCTTTTCGAGGGAACTTGACTCTGAAAAAGCTATGGAAACCTATCAGAATATCATCACGGCTTCGCCGGAATTCCGGCGCGATGCCTATGACAAGATCGCGGAGGTTTATCAGAAAAACAGGGAATACGAAAAGGCGATTGAGGCCTATCAAAAAGCCATCAGCTCGCCTAAGGGGTTTGGCGGATTGAGGGATGCCCAGCTGCAGTTTCACATCGCGGATACGTATGAATTCTTGAATCAGAGAGACCAGGCCGTCGAGGAATATCTGAAATTGCCTTATCTTTACGCGAACGAGACCGAATGGGTCGTCAAATCGTATCTGCGGGTCGCGCGCATTTTTGAGGATGAGGAGCGCTGGGCGCAGGCCCAAACGATTTATGGGAAGATCATTCCCTATGACACCGATGAGCGGAAATTCGCTCAGGAGCGGCTTGAGTGGATTGAGGAGCATATCAAACCGCAACAGTAACATAGGAGACAAGGGAGGACATTGATGGAAGGCATATGGGAAATGAACGCCTGGACATTGATCAGGGCCGGCGGACCGATCATGATACCGATCATTTTGTGCTCGTTTTTCGCTTTGGGAATCGTGATCGAGAAATTGATTTATTTTTCTTTGATCAAAACTGATGTCCTGCAGTTGAAGGCGCGCGTCTTCGGCCTCGTCAAAAATAACAAGATCAGGGAGGCCGTCCAATTGTGCGACGTCCAGCGTTCCGCGGTGGCGAAGATTTTTAAGGCCGGCATCCTGAAGTTCGGTTCTCCCCGCGATGCGATCAAAGAGAGTATGGAGGACGCCAGTTTATTCGAGATCCCTAAGCTGGAAAGCCGGCTTGGGGCTTTGGCGACGATCGCGCACATTTCCCCCCTTTTGGGACTTTTGGGGACCGTGACCGGAATGACGTCGAGTTTTCACACCATCCAGGTGCGGGCGGCTTCACTGAATCCTGTGACCCCCGGCGATTTGGCGGGAGGGATCGGCGAGGCTCTTTTGACGACCGTCGCCGGATTGATGGTCGCCATCCCGACCTTTGTCGCCTACAACTACTGCGTGAGCCGCGTCAATCATTTCATTTTGGAGATGGAGCGCGCCGCGACCGAACTGGTGAATTTCCTTTGCCAGATCACCGAGACAGGAGTTTGACTAAAGAGATGAAAGACAAATGAAATTCAAGAGGCACAACAAGCTGGAGTACGGTTTGCGGCAGATCGACATTGCACCCTTGATTGATGTGGTCTTCCTGCTTCTTATCTTTTTTATGCTTTCGTCTTCGTTCACATTTGAGTCGGGCATCAATGTGAAACTGCCCAAGGCCGTCACCAGTGACATCCTCAAGGGTGAGAATATCGTCATCACGATGACCAGCGAGAACATCATCTATTGGAACGGATCGATCATGACGATCAAAGAACTGGGGAAGAAGCTGGGGGCATTGGAGAGCAAAGATCGTCCGGTTTTGATCCGGGCCGACCGAAGGGCTTCGATGGGCCGCATCGTTGATGTCTGGGACCTTTGCCGGAGTCTCGGGATCGAAAGGATCAACATTGCAACCAATCAGGACCAATGAGTTCCTTCAGGCATCTTCCCGCGAAAGCATTGTTACTGTCCATTCTATTGCATCTGATCGCCTTCACGAGTTTTGTATTCACCTTCCCGGTCCGGTCCGTTGCCCATAGGCCGCAATTTGTCTTTTGGGGATCCATCTTGGAGAGGCGGGATGTTTTGGGAGGGGCATGGGATGAAGCTGTTTTTCCCCATGGGGAGGCCACGGCGGAGTCGGGGGAGTTGAGCAAAGAAGACTTAAAAAAGATGCGTGCGCAGGCCACCAGCGCGAGCCGCGGGCTTTTTGCGCAGGG
>CAYIQK010000007.1:26532-28849 GCA_964365515.1 uncultured Planctomycetales bacterium
TTAGATGATCAGGGTCGATATCGTTCTCGCCATATCGATTTATTTATGTTTTTTCTTGTGCCTTGTTTTTATCCTGTGGGTATTTTATAATTTCTCTGGACGGCGCACTTCTGTATCTGACGAGATGAATGATCTCCAGCAGTGTCCGTATTGCACATACGTTTTCCGAAACTACCAGAAGGGGGAGGTTTGCATCTGTCCGCAGTGCAAAAGCTATATCACCGTGGAAGACAAGATGTGACGATCTGGTGTATTTCAACAGGAGCATAACGATGTTGAAGCCCTTAAGAAACAATGAGCAGGGTATCGTATTCGTGACGGTTCTGATGATCATCATTGTGATGATGACCTTAACCGTCAGTATTCTCAGCATGAATGTGACGCAGGTGATGACGACGCAAGACGAAATCCGGCGCATCCAGGCGCGGGTTCTCGCCATGGGGGCTATCCCCTATATGTTTGCCAACCAAACCAGCGGTTCATCCGCGAACTACATCACCTACACTGAAATCCTGGGGAATACCACTTTCGCTGTTTCCGCCAATATCAGCGGTTCCGGCCTTTCCGATTCCTTGACAAACGGCCTGAATATCCAAGTGAGTTATTAGCATCTGAACGAATTTGACCTTATTGACCTGTTTAGCAGGTGTGTGTCAATAACCCAATGTGTCAAAATAGCTTATAAAAAGTTTGACAGAGTAAAACTATTATAGTTAAATGAAATTTGTGTAAACATATTATGGGTTACGATAGGATACTATGAAGACACTTCTGGATGTTGATGATCTGGCCAAATACTTGAAGCTTCAGAAGCAAACCATTTATAATTGGCTCAATCAAAGAAAGATTTCCGGCATGAAGGTGGGCGGCGTATGGCGTTTTGATAAGCAAGAGATTGATCGATGGTTAAGATCTCAGGCCAGAAAAGCCGTCGCAAATAAACAAAAGATGCCGATGAGTGGTCATGATGGCTGAGAATAGACAGCTGGGCATATACTGGGGGGACGATGTTCTCTATTTCGTTGAGACCATCGACGGAGGGCCTCATCAGGTCTTTCATGTCCCATTCACGGAAGAGGCGAAGGGTTCACTGGAGGCGGGTCCGATGAGCCCTGCCGGCATGGAATTGACTTCTCTCATTCAGAAGGCCTGCCGCCGGCAAAAGCTTGACACCTCGCTGGCCGCCAACTTATCTCTGCCGACGAGGGATATCATCTTCCGTTCTTTTGTCATCCCATGGATGCAGCCCAATGAGATTGGCGGGGTGGTTGAATTCGAGGCCGGTAAATACCTTCCTTTCGCCTTGGAAGAGTTGTCGTATGCCTATTGTCCCGTGACTGTCATGGAAGGAAATGCCCGCCGGATCCGCATCATTCTCGTCGCCATCAGAAAAGGGGTTCTGGGAAATTATGCCAAGGTCCTGGAGCAGGCCGCCTTGAGCGTGAATGTCATGGAGCCGGGACCGTTGAGTCTGATCCGTGCACTGGTTTTCAAAAATCATATTGAAAAAAATCAGACTATCGCCCTTATTGAAAAGGGCGAAGAGACGGGGAGGATTATCGTGTTGGACCAGGGAGTCCCCCAGTTCGTCCGGGAATTTCAATTGAGAATTCCAACCGCCGATCGTGAAATCATTGATCCGGAAGCCTTGATGACGCGTCTGACCAACGAGATCCGGATTTCGCTCAATTATTTCAACCGGCAGGAAGAATACTTGAAAATCAAAAAAATCGTTTTTCTGTCGCCGACGGTGGATGAAGAGATGCAGCACAAATTGGAGGAGGATCTGAGGATGCCGATTGCATTCATTACCAGTGGGAGCATCCTGAATAATGCATCGTCTTCTGACATGGATTCCCTGAAGGCTTATGGGGCGGCCCTCATTAATTCCGCCGCGCTGGGTGTGGATTTTGACTTTTCCGGAGGGAAGTCCAAGGTGGTGAAAGTTGCGGCGTCGTCCGTGAAAATCCCTGTCAACTATAAATCCATCATCAAGGTGGCACTTGTCTGCATTCCTTTGATCGTTTCAATCCCCTTGTTATCGAAATTCCTTATCCAGAGACAGGAAAATAAAATTGCCGTTCTCACCAATAATTTGAGTACATCCCAAAACATTTCTGTCAGTAAACTGCAACAGGATAACCAGACGTTGAAAGATAAGTTGGATCATTTTAGGGAGATTCACACAGGGAGCGATATTTCCGCCTTTCTGGCCATCATCCCGACCTTACTGCCTGAGGGGATATGGATCGATCAGCTGAACATCACGTATTCCGATACGATGTCAGAGGAGGATAAGGGAGGCAGACAGCCCCCC
>CAYIQK010000008.1:0-27321 GCA_964365515.1 uncultured Planctomycetales bacterium
CAAAATGGAGTTCGGATACCGTCTATGATAGCGACGCGGTTCATTGAGTTCATTAAACCCACCTTCGGCCTTTTATGCTAATTTTGACGATAGACGTCTTTGCGATGGTCTATAGTGATCACGTAGATGATAAGCTGACGGTGTTCTAATCTGTAAATGATGCGATAATTGCCGCTCCGATATTTGTAGTAACCATGCCACTGGCCTGCCAGAGGTTCGCCCAAACGAGTGTTGGCGGCAAGTCGGTCAATGGCCTTTGCGATTTGTTCGCCTGTCTTGCGGTTTTTGTGGATAAAATGATCGAATTTCTCTTGGGCGAGTTTTGAAAAGACAATGCTATAGGGGACGCTCATAAGCCATGCTTGCGTTTCATTTCAGCCCACGGTGTCACTTGTCCGCCTTTGATCTGCTTCTCTGCCTTTATAATTTCCCGCCCCAAGTCGAGTTTCTCAACCCAAGCCCGGAAACGGGCAAATTTTTGGGGCGGTAAAGTGGATACAGCTTTTTCCAATTCCCTGATTTTAATCATTTAGATCCTCCTCGTTGCTGCAAAGAAAGTATATCACAATTATCTATCTCAAAATGAAACATTTCTTCACTTTTATTGATCATAATCTTCATTCTTTGGGCCGTCTGTCAACGATGCGTTTTTCTTTATTCGCCGTTTCCAGTTCCAGGCGCTTGATGATCTCAGGCCGCGGGATCACGTGAATCGCGTTGGGCGTCACCTCAGTCGATAGCTGGAACTTTTTTCGTATCTCCTCCTCCATCCGCCCTTTGTCCGCCCCATCCTTAGCGCAGGCATAGACCACCATCTCATCCACGTCAAACTGATCATCATTTCGCTTACGGATCTCCACTTGCCATTCCTCAACGGATACGATCTCGGCAAAGATCGCGTCAAAATGGCTCAAGTTCACGAGCGTACCTTTGATCTTGGAGAGATGAAGGTCTTTGATATCGGACAAACGCGTGATGTCGCTGGAGAGCCTCGGAGTTGTCCTGCCGCACGAAGGGCAGGGCTCGCGGGTGATTCCCCCGCGCACAAAATCTCCTGTCCTGTAACGAAAAACAACACTCGCCCGGGCATCCAAGGCGGTATAAACCAATTCCCCGTCTTCACCCTCGCCTTTAACTTTACCGGTTTCCGGATCAATCACCTCAAAAATTTCCTTATCGGGATACAGGTGATATCCGGTAGAGACCTCCAGAGATTCCCCAGGGCATTCCGCCCAGGCCGCGCGCGCTTCGGTGAATCCGTAGGTCCCCAAAATGGAAACATCGGACGCGCCCAGCGAAGCCAGGTCTTCGGCCAATTTGATCTTGAAGGCCTTGGTGATGCGGGCCGCCCCCAGAACGATTTTTTTGACAAAACGAAAATCAACCCTTTTTTCTCTCGCCTCCCGGACCACGTGGTAAATGTAACTGGGGACGCCCAAAATGACGGACGGCTTCATTTTCAAGATGGCGGCGATATTTCCTTCCGTTCCCATCACCTTCCCTCCGCCGGTACTCAAGGCCAGCACCCCGGAAGACAAGGCGCCGAAGACCACCTGCCAGAAAGCCAGATGCGGGGCATAGGGAAATATATTGAGGATGCGCTCAGACTCCCCGATGCGGAAGAGTTCCAGCATGCGCGAACCCGAGATGTGCAGATTCTGGATATCATAACTGCTGTAAAGAAACGGGACAGGGTGGTTGGTCGTACCGGTCGTGAACGTCATAAAAACGGGCCGGAATTCACGGCCCAATTTCTGCTTCACCGAAGCCGGACCGCCCTGGATTGAACCAAGGGCCAGCGAAAGCTTTTTGGAAAGCGGCCAATACCGCTTGATAGCCGTCTCATCCGGATGAAGGACAAAATCCCGAAAACGGTCAGAGCCCGGGGAGGGATCCAGGAAGTCTAATTTCGATGTGAACGCCAGACGCTGAAGATCTTCGACACCGCGGATATCCCGGGGATGGACTTTGTTCTGGTCAAACGATTTCTTGTAGTGAGGACTGAAGGGATAAAGATAGCGGCTCACAAATTCGCGGAGTTTTTTGTCCTGCAGCGCCTTGATTTGATTTGTCGATAGGTGTGCCAACCGGCCCCATGAATCCATAGTGATGATATCCTCCTCGGCGATTCATAGTCATTATACAATACGAACCTCTCGAGACAATTGAAATTGTAATTATTGACCTTCTCCCTATCAGCCGGAAGATTAAATCTCCAGCTTCCGTCGGTAATCCCGAATTTTGCTATTGAAAAATCCAGGCGATCCTAAGAAGGAGACAACCCCTGGGCCGCTTCTTTGTCCAGCAGATAAATCAGCCGGCCTTGGCGAAGAGGCTGGATGAGGGATGCGGGGCAGGAAAAATTTTCATCAATGATCTTCTTAGCAATGGCGGCTTTGCGCGCCCCCAGGATGAGAAAGATCACATGCGAGGCGTTGTTGATGACAGGAAGGGTCAGACTGACGCGTTCATTCTTAATGCGAGGCAGGGAAACCGCTTGCGTGAGCGTTGATTCATCCTGCGTGAGATGCATCTCAGGGAAAAGCGAGGCCGTGTGTCCGTCCTCCCCCACTCCCAAGAGGATCAGATCAAAGCGGGGCAGACGCTTTTTTTGACACGCGAAATGATACATGAGATCGTCTTTGAATTCATCCGCGGCGATGGCAACGCTTTCCTGGTGAGTCCGTATAGGATGCACATTGTGCGCTGGGATCGGGACACGATCCAGCAGATTTGCTTTGATCATCCGAAAATTGCTTCCCTCGTCATCCCAAGGCACAAATCGTTCATCACCCAGGAAGATATGCGTTTTCGGCCACAAAAGGCGGAACTCCTCGCAAAGCGGAAGTTGACTATAAAATTCCATCGGGGTGTGTCCGCCGGAGAGTGCGGCATTGAAGAGACCCTGATCCGCGATCGCCTGTTGGGCGATCCGGCACCACTGTTTGATGAGGTGATTGGTGAGCGAATGGGAATCCTCAAAAATCAGGATTTCTTTGTGAGGATTCATTTCACGTCTTCGAGACAGAATCAAGCATGGCGGCTTTTTTCTCAATGGAAGCCAGAAGCGCTTCAAAGGCGTCTTCAAAAGCCGTGACGCCGTCGCGCAGAAGGTCATGGCAGACATGATCAATGTTGATTCCTAATCCTCTGAGAGCCGTTAAGAGATCCTCGGATTCACGAGCCGGGCAAGCGAAGGCGTCTTGGACTTGGCCATGGTCGAGAAAAGCATTGAGGGTCTTCTCCGGAAGCGTGTTGACCGTCTTGGGAGCGATGAGTTCCGTGACATACTTGATGTCGCTGTATTGCGGATTTTTGGTGCTGGTTGATCCCCAAAGGACGCGCTGGACATTGGCGCCGTTTTGCTTCAATGCCTTGAAGGCCTTGCCGTCAAACAATTCGTGATATCGTTCAAATATCATGCGGGAGTTCGCGACAGCCGCCTTTCCCCTCAAAGACTGAAGCCGCTTCTTCTGCTCGTCATTATTCTCATCCGCCAGCCGTTCCTCAAGAAGTTCATCGACCACGGTATCAATGCGGCTGATGAAGACACTCGCCACCGAATGCAGGCGGCTCAAATCCTTTTTATCCGACAGCCGGCGATTCAATCCCTTGGAATACGCCTCCGCGGTTTTTTCGTATTGCCATACGGAAAAGATCAGTGTGGCGTTGACGTTGACGCCCTGCGCGATCAGCTCTTCGACCACACGGAATCCCTCATCCGTGGCCGGAACTTTGATCATCAGATTCGGGCGGTTGACGGCCTGAAACAGCCGTAAGCCCTCTTGGATCTGTTCATCAATCCTGTGGGCGATTTTGGGATTGATCTCGAGGCTCACATAACCGTCCAATCTTTTTGTTTCAGCGTAAACCGGACGGAAACGATCGGCGGCATCCTGGATATCAGCGATGGTCAAGCCGTCGTAGATCTCAAATGTGGATTTGCCCTTTCGCTTCAACCGCGCGATCCTCTCATCGTAATCCGATCCAGCGCTGATCACCTGATTGAAGATCGACGGGTTGGAAGTCATTCCACGCAAGCCCTGGGCGATCAAATTCTTCAATTTGCCGCTTTCTAAGAGGGAACGGCTGATGTAATCCAGCCACGCGCTTTGACCATACTCAGCCAACTGTTGAATGGTTGTCTTAAGCATTGGATTTCCTCTTTCGGGCCACCGCCCGTTTGGCGGCTTGGACGATATCCACATCCTTGAGGTGATAGGCCTTGAGCAATTCCTCCGGTGTTCCAGACTCGCCAAAGGTGTCCTTGACAGCCACCATTTCCATCGGCACGGGATGATTTTGGACCAATACCTCGGCAATCGCGCTTCCTAAACCGCCATAGGCCTGATGTTCCTCAGCACTGACGACCGCGCCGGTCTGCCGGGCTGATTCAATGATGATCTTCGCGTCAATGGGTTTGATCGTGTGCATGTTGACCACCCGGGCCTCGATTTTTTCTTTTTTGAGGATCTGCGCGGCCTGGAGCGCTTGCGAAACCATCACGCCGCATCCGAAGATTGTGACATCTGATCCGTCACACAAAATATTGGCCTTACCGACGATGAACGGATCCGTTTCTTTCGTGATGACCGGCGAAGGCGCGCGGCCGGTGCGCAGATACATCGGCCCTTTCTCTTGAACCAAAGCTCGTGTGGCCTTACGGGCCTCAAGAGCATCGGCCGGACAGATGACCTTGATATTCGGCAGGACCCGCATCAGAGCCAGGTCCTCCAGACACTGGGCCGAAGCTCCATCTTCGCCAACAGTCATCCCCGCGTGGGAACAGACGATCTTGACGTTGCAATTGTTATAACAAATATCCAGGCGCAACATATCGTAAGCGCGGTTGGTTAAAAAGACCGCGAACGAATTGACAAACGGGATCAATCCCATGAGACTCAACCCCGCGGCCGTGCCAACCATATCCTGCTCGGCGATGCCGACGCTGAAAAACCGCTGAGGGAATCTCTCCTTGAAATATTCCGCGCGGGTGGCGTCTTCCAAGTCCGCGGAGACGACGACAATTTTGTCGTTTCCCTTTCCCAGTTCGAGCAATTCCTGGCCGAACCCCTCGCGCGTTGAAATCATCTCAGTCATTCTTTCTCCAGTTTCAACTCGGCCAAGGCTTGTTTGAGTTGATCGTCATTGGGCGCCTTGCCGTGCCATTTTCTGTCCCATTCCATGAAGGAAACGCCTTTGCCCTTGATCGTATGGGCGATGATGACGAAGGGCTTTCCCTTGACCTTGTCGGATTCATCCAAAGCATTGATGAGCTGTTGAAAATCATGGTCATGAGCCTCAGCCACATGCCATCCGAAACTGCGCCATTTCTCCGCCAGGGGTTCAAGACCTTTGATCTCGCTGACCAGGCCGTTTTCCTGAATTTTGTTGTAATCCACGATGGCGCAGACATTGTCCAGCTTATAATGAGCGGCCGTCATGGCGGCCTCCCACACGGATCCCTCCTGAATCTCTCCGTCTCCCATCAAACAATAAGTCTTAAACGACTTCTTCAGCAATCTCGCTCCTAACGCAATCCCGTTGGCGACGGCCAAACCGTGCCCCAGGGAACCGGTATTGAATTCCACCCCCGGCACCTTCGTATGCACGTGTCCCTGCAGACGGCTTCCGAATTTGCGAAACGTTTTCAGTTCTTCCCTGGGGAAATAACCGCAATTGGCGAGAACCACATAAACAGCCGGCGTGATATGCCCTTTGGAGACGATAAGCCGGTCACGATCCTCCCAATGGGGATCGTTGGGTCTATGGCTCATTTTGTATTCGTAGAGACTCAGAAGGATTTCAACTGAGGACAAGGATCCGCCGGGATGGCCTGACCCTGCGCGGTTGAGCGTTTCGAGGATATCTTTCCTGACCTGAAGCGCTTTGGCCTTTAAGGCTTTGACGTCGATTTTTTTAGAAGACATCGTAATGATTCGTAATCAAAAAATGAAAACTGATGGGCCATGCAGGACTTTCAATGAGGCCACAACTTACGGAACGTTAGTGAGCGTAAGTTGTAGGCCGAATTGATCCCGATCCGCCATCTTTTATACATTCAGAGGCGAGGGAGAACCTGCCTTTTCCATATTGAATCAAATGTTCCTTATTCACGACGCTAAATTGCTTTATTTCGACTTCTCGCCTGCTTGCCAAGCTTCTACTCGAGAGTTCTTCCGTATACACTAAATTAACTGGACGGCGTGAGCGTGTGTAACGTGAGGCTTTGCCACTATTATGGCGGTGCAACCGGTTTTGCACATTTGTGGTCATACCTGTGTAATACGAGCCGTCGTTGCATTTAAGAATATAGATATGCCACATGTGTACTGCCTGCTCCCTCGTGGCAGAATTGTAGTTTTAGGCCACTCGGGATAACACTTCGCCTTTGGCGAAGTGATGGGCCATGCAGGACTTGAACCTGCCACCCTCTGATTAAGAGTCAGATGCTCTACCGGATGAGCTAATGGCCCATATCTATTTAACTGCTTAATACAAAAATAGTTACAAATATCAACTGCCCTCTTCTTATGATTTGGTGAGGCACAAAAGTATGCCGTAAATCATGAAAACAAAAATTCTTTATATCAGATTTCTGATAAGCTGTAAAGAAGGATTTCTTAAGAAGAGATTTCTGTTAAGAAGAGCGAAAAGCGAAATCCTGGAACTCAGCCGCGGGGAGGGGTTTGCTAAAATAATACCCCTGGGCCAAATCGCATCCCATGGAGCGCAAGCATTGCAGTTGCTCTTCTGTCTCCACCCCTTCACCGATGGCCTTGAGCCCCAGGCTATGGGATATGGCAATGATCGCCTTCGCCAGGGCGGCATCTTTAGGTTCTTTGATAATGCCCCGCACAAACGCCCGGTCAATCTTTAAAGTATGAAAAGGAAACTCTTTCAAGTACGTGAGGGCCGAATAGCCTGTCCCGAAGTCATCGACAGAAAGGCGGACACCTTTTCTGCTTAATTCATAAAAAATACGCAACGCCTTGGCCGGGTCGTCGATCAGCAAACGCTCGGTGACCTCCAGTTCAAGACAATCGGGGGGGAAGTCATTCTCCTTTAATACGCACATTACTGTTTTGACAAAATCCCCTCCTTTGAAACTGCGGGAAGAAATATTCACTGACAAACGTAAAGGATGAGACTGGGCCCGCACCGGCCATTTTTTAGCTTCCCTGCACGCCGTTTCCAAAACCCATTCCGTTAAAGGGATGATAAACCCCGTCTCCTCGGCCAATGGGATAAAACGGTCCGGACCCACAGCGCCTAACACAGGGTTATTCCAACGTAAAAGGGCCTCGGCACCGATCAATTTCTCAGACACAGCATCCACCAACGGCTGATAATGAATTGTCATTTCCTTGTTTTCAAGCGCGTGCCGCAGACAATGCTCCATCTCCATACGCTCAATGGCCTTCTTATTCATTTCAGGCGTAAAAAATAAGAAGGCGTTACGCTGTTCCCCCTTGACCTTATACATAGCGGCATCCGCGTTCTTTAAAAGAACCGTCGAATCATCCCCATCATCCGGATAAACCGTTATCCCGATACTCGCGGTGATGAAGGCCTCCCGCCTATCAAAAATAAACGGCACGGAAAACAAACCTAAAATCTTCTGGGCGATGGTGACGATTTGCCGTTGGTTCTTCGTCTCAAGCTCTTCGAAAATAATAAGAAATTCATCCCCACCCAAGCGGGCGACCGTATCGCTTTCTCTCACGGAGGAAACAAGCCGGCGGGCCGCCTCGACCAAAAGGTCGTCCCCCACCGGGTGACCAAGGGTATCGTTCACCATTTTAAATTGATCGAGATCGATATACATCACAACAATGACCTTTTTTTCCCGACGGGCCCTCACCAAGGCCTGGGACAAACGGTCAATGGCCAGCAGACGGTTGGGCAGCTGTGTCAGGCCGTCAAAATGCGCCTCATGGACAAGCCTTTTTTCATATTCTTTTTGAATGCTGATATCTTCCTCGATCCCGACAAAATGCGTAATGTTGCCTTCACGGCCCCGGATAGGGGAAATGGAAACATTGGCCCAAAACAATTCACCGCTTTTTTTCTTGTTATATAACTCCCCCTGCCAATCCTGGCCGGAGGTTATCGCCTTCCACATATCTTCATATACCTTCTTGGCTATGTATCCCGATTTCAAAATAGTAGTTTTCCTGCCAATCGCTTCTTTCAAATCATACCCTGTCATTTGAATAAATTTTGGATTAACATATTCAATCCTGCCTTCCAAATCCGTAATGATGGCCGCGGCCGGACTTTGTTCAACTGCCATCGAAAGAGTGCGAAGGGTATGATCTGTCTTCAAACGTTCCGTAATGTCCCGCGCGCTTGCCACAAACATCTGCCGATCCCTCAAATGTACCTCATTGACAGATATTTCCAACTGAAAAGTACTGCCATCCTTTCGCCTTCCTGTAAATTCCAAGGGCTTCCCAAGGAATTTTTGGACCCCAATTTTCCAATATTCCTTAATATCCCCATCATGGCTTTCGCTATAGACATCAGGTATGAGAAGGGATATGTTCTTTCTGATGATTTCTTGAGCTTTATACCCAAATATGTTTTCAGCAGATGGATTGAACGAATCAATAATCCCTTCCTCATCGATAACGATGATACCTTCCAAGGTGCTCTCAACAATCGCGCGGATCTTCGACTCGCTCTGGGCAAGTTCCTGGGTCCTTTTTTCAACATCCTCCGCGGATTTGCGCAGGCTGACTATCATGCGCTCAAAGGCCCTGGACAAAACACCTATTTCATCTTTTCTCAGGGTCGCTTCCATAGGGACATCCAATTTCCCATTGGAAATTTCATTGCTGATTTCCGTCAATTTATGGAGAGGGCCTGAGATAATCCGCGCGATGATTGAGGCGGCCAACGCCCCCCAAAGCATAACCAGCCCGCCGATAAAAATGGATATACCCTTCAATTTACGAATTGGAGCAAATGTCTCGCGCTCACTCTGTTCAGAAAGCAACACCCAGCGAAAATCTCCCACCGTCAGGCACATGGACGCGCCGGCCACACGATCCCCGTAATACCCGACCCACGTTCCGTTGATCTCTTCATTATTTTCCAAACATTGCCTGACCGGATAGCTGTCCACCTTTTGCCGAAACGCGGCATTTTTCACAAAAAGCGCGTCTGTTACCATGAATTTATCCTGATTCACAAGGTAGGTCTCTCCCGTCTGGCCGATACCCCTTAATTGCGTCAATGCACCCAATCTGATAACAAGGTTTCCTGATAACAGCTCATTGAGAATGCCTGACTTGCTGTGATTAACAATATACCCTATGGTCCTGGAGGGATCGACCCTGTCCTTAAGAGGCATGGATACCTCTTGATCCATGGAGCCATCCCTATTCTGATAGATATCTCCAATATAAAAATCTTTAATTTTTTTTAAAAAATATTGTTCGCCGGATCTGTCCATGCCCACTCTCGCGGCATCCGTGGAGGCGACAACCCGCCCATCCAAATTTACGACATCAATGAACTTTAAGTCCTGGTCCAGAGATATTTTGTTCTTTATCAAATGCATGTTAAGGCTTTGCGTAACGGCCCCAACATCCTCTTTACCCTCATTGATTTTCTCCAAACCATCCCTGATAAAACCATCGGAAGCAAAATCGATGACCCTGGTTTTCAGCTTCTCTAAAAAAAGGAAGATTTCCCCTTCCCTGAATTCAGCAGTAGCCCATAATCCCTTCAACGTAGTTTCTATCAGGGCACTCTTGGCGGTAGAATATGTCCAGACGCTCACGACCCCCATCGTGACGCCAATCAAGACCAAAAAGACAATGATCAGTTTTAATCGAATAGACATGTCAGGCCTTGAGAATTAAAGTCAGTCAAAACAAAAGAGCCGTCACTCCCGACGGGTGAAGGCTCATTTATTGAATTTGAATTGTTTGTAAATTTTATCGATTTGAGTTTAAGAATCAGATGCTCTACCGGATGAATTAATGGCCTGAACATACAACCCAAATACCCGTCGTCAACGGGCTCATAAAACACGGTCATCGGAAATGTCAGCGTCTCCTGAAATGCATACCGCCTTTGCGGCTGAACGATCGTCCGGGTCTCCCGGAAGCCCCGCGCCGGTACCGGCCGGCGTCTTGGGATTTCTGCGCGAATTCGGCGGCAGGGATGTCAGGGTGCTGGGAAATGGGCAGGGCCAATTTGATGAGCCGCTCGATATTAACGACATCCTGTTTCTGATCAGAGGTCGCGAAGGAAATTGCGTGCCCGGGGCATCCGGCACGTCCGGTCCGGCCGATGCGATGAATATAATTTTCTGTTTCATCGGGAAGATCGTAGTTGATCACAAGCTCAATCCCCTTGACATCAATGCCGCGGGCGGCGATATCGGTGGCGACTAAGATGCGGTATTTCCCCCGCTTGAACCCTTCCAAGGCCTCGCGCCGCTGGGACAACGACCGGTCGGAGTGAATTTCCGCCGCGCGATGATCCCCTTGGCGCAGTACACCAGCAATCCGGCGGGCCGACATCTTGGTCCGGCAAAACAGAAGCACCGATCCGCGGAATTGAGCGAGCAATTTTTCCAAAAGGACTCTTTTCATCTCATTTTTTACGATGAATAATTCGTGCGTCACACCTTCGGCCGTGGTCCCGGTCGGGGCGATCTCAACGGAGACAGGCATACGCATATGGCGTCTGGCAATCAAGATGATTCCCGGCGGCATGGTCGCCGAAAAAAGCATTGTCTGACGATCCTTGGGAAGCGCTTTCAAGATCACGTCAATCTGATCGGAAAATCCCATATCAAACATCCGGTCCGCTTCATCCAAAACGAGGATCTTCATCTCGCTCAAATGCACTTTGCGCTGCTCCATCAGATCAATCAACCGCCCCGGAGTGGCAATCAAGACACGAGGATGTCCAGCCAGGACCCTCAACTGATTCTTGATCGGATCGCCGCCGATGAGCACAGCCGTCTTAATGCCGAATGGCCGGCCGATTTTGAAAAAACTTTCCTCGACTTGCAAGGCAAGTTCACGGGTGGGAACAACCACCAAGGCCTTGTCCTTGTTTTGCGCGAGCTTTTGCACCGTTGGAATGGCAAAGGCCATGGTCTTACCGGTGCCGGTCTGGGCAATCCCCATCACGTCCTTGCCTTCCAAGGCCAGAGGGATCGCTTGATGCTGGATGGGAGTGGCGTGTTTAAATTTGAGAATCGTGAGGGTATCAATAATCTTGGGGGCAATCCCCAAACCAAAAAAGCTGTAATTTGTCTGTTCCACCAATAGTCCTTTCAATTGTTATTCGCAGTTGAAATAATTTTAGGCCGGATTTCCGGCGGAAAATATTATAGCGAGATTATATCGGATTATGCAAATTCGTCAATATATTTCCAAAGCCACAAACATATGGAATTCTTAAGCTGCCTATTATACAATATCCCGCATGGACAAACTTTTCTGGGGGATAAATTTCGAATGAAGAAACCTTGTCAAATTTTCATTGCGGTCTTGGGAGTCACCCTTCTTTTCACGGCGGCCGCATGGGCTGTCTCCTATGGTTATGAGGAAGACACCGCGGTCCCTGACAATTTATCCACCCAGGTCGCTTATACCATAACGATCGTCATCGGGATCCTCTTAGCCCTTATCTTAGTCTGGATTGCCAGGGAAAACAGCGAAATCAAGGATAAACTCAGTCAAATCAAAAAAATCTCAGGCGCTGTGGTTGATCAGGAAATCCTGCGGGAGCTCCAGAATCTTGCGGGGCCCTCCAAAAAACAGCGGGAAACGGCGCTTGTCATCTCCAGCATTCTTCAGGAGAAGATCAATCAGAAAGTCAATACAGCCACACAGGAATTGACGGACAAATATACAAAGGTCGTTGAAGAAAAAACCCAAGAAGCCGTCCTCAGCCAACAGAAGTTCGAAAAGACCCTGAAGGAAAAAAAGCAAACCGAGGCGATCGTACGCAGTGTGACCGAAGGAGTGGTCGTGATCAACAATAAAGGGGAAGTCCTCCTCATGAATCCGGCGGCCGAGAGGTTGCTAGATATCGACAAGGAGAAAAAAATCGGAAGACCTCTGTTGGAAGATGTTAAAGACGGTCAAATGTTTTCCATCGCCAAAGGGCCAACCGAAGGCGGCGAGCGGGACATTGAACTCAGCAGCACGGCCGATGAGACCAAGAAGGTCCTGCGTTCCAGCAGTGCCGTGATCGAAGATGAAAATGGGAAAACTGTCGGTATGGTGACCATCTTAAGCGACATCACAAAACAGCGGGAACTCGAGCGGATGAAGTCGGAATTTGTCTCCGGCGTCTCACATGAACTGCGTAATCCCATCGGCGCTATCCAGCAGTCCATTGCGGTCCTCTTGGACCGTACCGCCGGCCCTTTGACCGAACATCAGGAAAAATTTCTGGCGAACGCCCAACGCAACCTCAAACGCCTGAGCGCTCTCATCGACGACCTGCTGGACTTGGCTAAACTGGAAGCCCGCAGAATGGAACTAACGTATGAACCATCCTCCTTGGGAACGATAACCGATGAGGTCTACGAGACCATGGAGACCTGGGCCAAAAACAAAGAGATCAAACTCATCAAAAAAATCCCTGATGATCTGCCGCAGATTTCTATCGATCCTAACCGGATCATCCAGGTCATCGTTAATCTCGTTGGAAACGCCATCAAGTTCACCCCCAACGGCGGCAGTATCACGATCGAGGCCAAGTTGATTGGGGACAACAATCGGATGGAAGTCAGTGTCGCCGATACCGGCATCGGCATATCGCCGGAAGATTTGAAAAAACTTTTCAACAAGTTTCAGCAGGTCGGCAAGAAGCGGCCCACGGAAGGCGGGACGGGCTTAGGTCTGGCGATCGCCAAAGAGATCGTGCAACTGCACGGAGGCGAAATCCGGGTGGAAAGTGAGCCTGAAAAAGGGTCCCAATTCATCTTCACCCTGCCTTTAAGGAAAGCTCAATAACAAAAAATAATGTCTAACTTATCGTTGCGTGATTGGGATTTATGAATTATAGTGCTGGCATGGAAAAAAAATTTACAATCCTTTTGGTGGACGATGAGCAGGATTTCCTGGATCCGATTGCCTTCTGGCTGGAATCCAAAGGATACATCGTTAAAATAGCCTCCAACGGTCAGCAGGCCCTTGATTCGCTTAAAGAAACGACTCCCGACATTATTTTTTTGGATGTCAACATGCCTGTCATGGACGGAATCACGGCCTTAAAAAAAATCCGGGAGATGAACCCGAACATCCCCGTCATCATGATCACCGGGGCACCGGAGAAAGTCCCCCGCTTAGACGAAATGCGGATCTCAGGCTATTTCCCCAAAAAAGGCACTCTGGCGGAGTTGGAACAGTTCTTAGAGCCTATCCTGCGGATTCACAAAAAAATGAAACCCGCCTGACGATCTTCCTAAAATCATCATTTCGGCACAATCACTTTAGAAATGGACATGCTGCAGGTCACGATGCTGGAACCCGCCGTTTTCGGCGCGATCTGATAGGATTCAATGGTGAGGATTTTCTTGCCGGAATTCTCGATCACATACAAAAAATTGAAGACCTGGTCCATCAGCGCCTCAAACTCCAGTTTTAGGAAATATTGCCGAGAGATTCCCTTTTCCTTCTTCCCCGAGGGCTTGATGTCCACCAAATAAACGAATGAGTCTTTCGCGTAATTCTCGATTTCTTTCAAGAAAATGTTTATTTCTTTCTCCTCCGATTCTGGATCGCTGAAATACGGCGCGTAAATTTTGCTTTCCGCAATGATGCGTTCCTCCTGGGTCGTGATGACAATGCTGTTACGGATCGATTCTTCTTGACTGCGGATTCTGCGGTCCATCTGATGGATCTTTTCGAGAATCTGGCTCAACACAAAACGATCCAGAAGCATCAGCAAGAGGATGCCGGCGGTCGCGTAGAGAATAACGCGTTCCCGTTTCTGCAGGCGCGAAATGTACGAGATCAGTGGTATCTTAACCATGTTTATTTTTGATTGACCGCATTGTCCTCGACAAGACAGGTGATTTCAAACTCCACGACCTCTTCGTCGTTATCGGATTTTCGCTTGGTTGTCCGTTTGGGTTCCACGCTTTTGAAATACGCGGAATTCTCCATGTCGTCAATGAAGGCAAAGACAATGCTCATGTTCCGTGAATTTCCGGTGACGGAAAACTTTCCATCCCGCGTGAACTTGATACCATTGAGCTGGACGTTCACAGGGATAAAATTGTAGATCTCCGCCAAGACCTCCAAGGCGATGTTGCGGTCTTTGAGCTCATGCTTGATGATCTGCATCCGCGCGTAGGTCTCTTCCAGATGCTCGGCGGCCTTCATGATGGGCTGATATTTGTCGGTCAACCGTTTCAGATAGGCGCTTTTGAAATAAATACTGCTGACAAACAAAAGACAAAGCAGTATGATGACCGTCATGGCCGAAATACCGAACTGGACAAGATCGCGGCTTTTCTCCTCAAAGGCCTTGCGCAATTTGATTTCCTCAGGGATCAGATTAACTTCAGGGGCGGGGGCCAACAACGGTGCCGCCACATCCAGGAAGGACTCCTCGCTGGACACCAGGATATTCTTCAAGACCTCCGACAGATTGGCGATCTTTTTAAAATACGGGAAGGAGCGCCGCACAGGAGTATGGAGTGTGCTGTTGAGCATATTTTGCAATTCCAGAGTCCCCTCGCCGGCTCCCGCGAGGATCATCTCAACCGGAGTTTTATCAATATCTTCGCTCTGATATGTCTCGAGGGATTTTTTCACCTCTTCGACAAAACGCGTCTGGTATCTTTCCTTTTCGCTGGCTAAATGCTGAGTGCCGATGGGAATACTGCGGATAAAAATCAGCTTCCCGTTCGATATATTGATGAAATCGGTGAAACTGAGATCCATGTGAAGGATTGTCTGAACCGTCTTCTCCTGCCCCAATTTCAAGGGATTGAGACAGACTCCGCTCACAGCCTCCGGCGAAAAAAATACCTTCTCGGTGTTGAGCCCCGCTTTACCTAAGATCTCAATCTGTCTTCGCACGACACTCAAAGTGACGATAATCAAAAGGAGCTTCGTGTAATTTTCCCGGTAGGTCCCGATATTGACATAATCGATAATGATCTCCTCGCGGGAATAAGGAGTATGTCTTCCAGCCTGCAAATCAACGATTTGTTTGATCTCGTTGGGATCCAGTGACGGCACTTCAATATTTTTGACAATCGCGAGATGAGAGGGGATAACGACGATGACCTGGGGGTTATTGAGTTGCAGTCCCTCCAAAGAGGTCTTGATCGTATGCGCAATTTCGGCATCAGAGAGTCCCTGAATTTTATAACTGGCCAAATCCAGCAGTTCCCGTCTGGTGTGATAAAACTTGCCGTAAGCGAGTTTGAGGTTATCACCGCTCAAGTTCAGGCACACGACATCCCGGCCGCCGATTTGAGAAAAGACATTGAATTTTCTGAAGCTCAGTTTCGATTTCGTCATGGACTAAAGAAAAGTTTCCCGCCAATACTGGATGTGGCCTTGCCGGTTGACAACCGCAGTGATCTCGGCTTGTTGATGGCTTGCCTTGATGCCGGCACGGCTTTGGATCATAAAAAAGTCTGTGATGGTTGAAAGCCGCCCCTGATCGATCAAAAGATTCAACCGTGACTGGTCGCTCAATTCCACAACCGTAAACTGGCCAAGCTTAAGGATGATCTCGCTTGGGGCTGTGAAGACATGATCATCCACATTCCCTTCTATCTTATCTTCGCCCCTTCGGAAATCAAGGATATCCTGAACAACTTTATCGCTCAAGCCCAACACCTTGAGGGTTGTCTGCGCGGCGGTATTGATATTGATTTTTCCACTGCCGTAGGCGGTGATCAAGTCCTTCAGCCGCGCGTAAATCGCCGGATTCATCCCTTGGATCAGGAGCAGTTCGTCAACGGTTTCGTAAGGAGCGTCTTTCGCTTCATAGGGTGTCTGCGAATTTTTATAGTCGTCATCCTCGGCGCCGTATTCGGGATGTTGATAAAACGAATCCGCGTCACGCCAGTCGATGATCGCATAAGCCAGCCGGGTCGATTCCTCCGAGTCAAGACCGGCGCCAATCTGCAGAACTTTGGAGAGGGTCTCGGCATCGGCCTCATTGAGATTGATTTTGGATCCTTCATCCATAACGCCAAAATGCGTCGCCTTCGCCCCGTTTTCAAAATCATCATAACCGACGCGGAAATATCCGTCCCCAACGGCAACATCCTTGAAACTTTCCATATGATTACCCCAGGCCTCATAAAAAACATCTGCATCGGGAAGGACATCATCGATTCTCAATTCCATAATGGCGGTTTTGATGCCCGCCTCGGCAATCAAGAGCAGTTTATCCCGCATATCCAGACGTTTGGCCAGCGTGATTTTCTGACGGACGATCAGACCGATCTGGATCGTGAAGGTTGTCAGAAGAAAAAGCGCCCACAGCGCAATGATCAGGATGCTCCCCCCTTGAGTGATCTTGGATCGCGCTGAATGCGTCATGGTCATGTTGCCGATCCTGATTCCTGAGTATCCGCCTTCTCTTCATTGCAGCAACCGGAAGGTATCCACACTGTTTTTGTGATTCTTCGCTCTTTTCCTTCTTGTCCGATGATTCCGATTGTGATGCGCACCGCAACGGGCAGGATCTTCTTCGTCTTGATGCCGAGACTTTCATCTTCATCCTGCCAGCTTTCGACCCAAGAGTATCCTTCCTGCTCCAAATCATAGTGATAGTACTGGAACTCCAATGAACTCACATGATCAATCATTGCCTGTTTCCCTGTGTCTTTGTCCAAATAGATCTCACTGTAGCTTTTCTGCTGACGGTCAATGGTGCCTGACTTTGGATCGAATGAATAATGCACTTCGCCGATTCCCTCTTTGAGTTCACCGTGATCATCGCGCATGTGCACGATGGCGGGAAAAATCAGTTCACCAGTTCTCCCCCGCAAGGAGATCTCGGAAAATTGAAAACTGCCGCGCAATTCACGGGAAATTTTATCAAAGAAGATATTCACATCCTCAATGACCATCTCCCCATTGATCCTCTGCCAGATATTGATGCCGTTGGTGAAGGTCGAATAAAGCACGATACCGACGGTTGATAACATCATAGCTACGATCATCAACTCAACGAGCGTGAATCCAAGGTGCCGTTCAGCGGTCTTCATATTCGTTCACAAGATAGGGATGATATGACGTGCCGGCACGACGTAACCCGACCGGGAAATGACGGCCTCCCGGCCGCCTTCCTTCCAGATAAGCCTCACGTCAACCGCGTATAAACCCTCATTTTCATCAATCGGGGTAACGGCGCTGACCCAAGCAAACCGTTTGTTCTGCGGCCGGATTTCTCCATGATCTTCGCCGACGACAAGAATCTTGGAATGATTGACGCGGTCCTGGATCTCCCAGACCTTTTCGTTGATCCATCCTTGTGTGTTGACGTGATTCGAATAGGATCCGAAGACATCGAGCGAAATGAGCAGGGCTTCGTAGACAACGACAATGCCGAATGCCAGAATGGCGACACTGACCATGATTTCGATGAGCGTAAAACCCTGATTTTTCCGGCGGGTTATCAAATCCATAGCGCGAAATTATCGTAAACTCTCGATTTCCTCAGATAAGATCTTGAGTTTGTCTTCCAGCACATCCAGATTGAACTGAAAACTTCTGAGTCTTTCCTCTTCGAAGCTATCAAGGCGGACGTTGAATTCTTCAAGTTTTCGGGAGGTTTCTTGGCTGATTGTCTCAACCTGTTTTCCAACGCTGCTTTCCGTTGGACTCGCGTAACGCGGCTGGCTAAGAGCGGAGTTCAAATCCCGGATATCTCCCTTGAGACTGTTGATCTGATCATCGATTCTTTTCAATTCCGTCGCGGTGTTCTGCCGAGAACTTTCACAGCTGCTTTTGATCTCGGTGATCGTATTTGACAAGTCCTGACTGATGGTCGTGATCCGCGATTCGGTCTCTTTGAATCGCTTGATGACGTATTCTTCAACCGGCATGGGAGACAGGACACCGCCGCGTTTTTCGATAGGCCACTCTTCGGCAACGGTGAAGTGAAGCCCCTCCTGGGTTCGTTGGGACTTTGGTTCCGCGGCACCGGCGTTTTGCCGCATGCCCGCCAGTACGCCCCACACGGCCAGAGCCAGCGGCAAAGAAATAACAAACTTGATCCTCATCGGCAATAAACTTTCGTTACGGTTAATCCCAATTGGTTATATCATCCTCGCCTTCTTTGCCGTCTCTTCCCAAAGAGAAAAGGTCATAACTTTGCGGCCGGTGTTCACCAGGAGATTTGTACCGATAATCGTGCCCCCAGGGATCGATGGGTTTATCTTCCAGATAAGGGCCGTTCCAACTGGCGGCCGACGCGGGCTTATTGAATAACGCGTCTAAGCCCTCCTCGGTTGTCGGAAATCCGCCGTTGTCCAATTCGTACAACTTTAAACCCGTCGCGATATTGACCTTGATATCGGCCTTGCAGGCATTGGCTCTCGCCTGCTCCGAACGGCCCGTCAGGCGCGGCAGAACCATCGCGGCCAAAGCGCCGATGATGATCACAACAAGCATCAACTCAATGAGCGTAAATCCCTTCTTCGTCATTTTTTTCTTCCTCCATAATATTCCAGCCATTTTTCTTCCAATTTTTGGATATCTCGAATGGTTGTCGGATATGCGAAACTCAATGCGTCGTCAATGTTTTTCTTATCGCGCAGTTGGCGGCAAAAGTTGATGAAATCGTCTGATCCGTATTCCCGGATAAGAAATCCAACCAACGAAGCCGCTTCGACATAGAAAAGATCTACAAGATCCTGATCGCTTTGTTCCCTGACGTCAAGCCGCATCATGTGGTCCAACGACAAAACCTTCCCCTGCGCAATCAGGGAATTCATGGCGGATTTCACCGCAGCGCGTTTCTGTGGTTCCATCCACTGCGCCACCCCTTCATCCAGCCAAATCGGTATTTCTCCCTCTGTGCCGACGAAATCGCGGAAGATCAGATGCGTGATCTCGTGGGGAAGCAGGGCATCCAAAAACCCCTGGTTCCAGGCGTAGCTGATGATCTGCTTGTTGGTGTAATCCGCCATCCCCTCTGACCACGCCTTTTGTCCGGTCACCGCTTGAAACGATTCCTTGTCCGGGTAAATATAAATCTTGACACGATGATCCCATGTCCAGAATCCTGAATACCGCTGGTACCCCAGTTGTGAGGCGATGGACTTGTAATAAATTTCCGACTGGCGCAAGACGTCTCCGGCAAACGCCTTGTCCTGATGATAATAAACGAGGAAATGCTCGCCTTTGACTTCCCGCCAGTTTTCGGCACTTGCCGGCACACTAGAAAACAGAAAACAAAAAACAGAAAACAATGGGACAGTGTTTCTCATCCCTCCCCCATCATGTTCATTTGGAATATCGGTAACAGCATGGCAATAACGATCAGTCCCACAATCAATCCCATCACCAAAATGATCAACGGTTCGATGAGGGATGTCAACACCTTCATCGTCTCATCCGTGTCACGTTCATAGGAGCTGGCGATCTCAGCCAATGCCTCATCCATCTTCCCGGATTCTTCCCCGACCATGATGAGGCTCGTCATGAATCCCGGGAAAAGTTTCGATCGCTCAAGACTCTTTCCGAATGACCCTCCCTGTTCCAGTTCTTTATGGCAAATTTCAAGTTCTTCTTTGATGCGTTCGTTCGTGAGAGTCGGAATAGCGGTTTTGATGGCCTGAAGGATGGGGATACTGCTTTTGATCAAAAGTTCCAGGGTGCGGCTGAAGCGAGCCAGTTCACTCTTTTGATAAAAATCTCCCAGCAGCGGCAAACGCAGCTTCAGGCGGCTCAGAATCAAACGCTGGGCTTTGGATTTGGCGCTTTGCCGGACGACAAAGATCAGCACGGTCACTCCCAGGATGATCCCGAGCCATCCTTTCTGCATGAAGGCGCTGATGTCAATCAACATCCTTGTCGGTCCGGGGAGTTCTTGGCCTATCCGCGTAAATATGCGCATGAGCCTCGGCATCACAAACGTCAACATGAAAAGAATTGTCCCAAATCCCACGGCCGTCATGAGGATCGGATAGGCCAAGGCCGCACGCACCCGTGAAAAAATTTCATCCTGTTTCAGGTGATGATCAGCAAGACGCACCAAGGCTTCCTGCAATCCCCCTCCGGTCTCCCCGCTGCGGATCATCGCGACGTAAAGCGGCGAGAAAATCTTAGGGTATTGCGCGATGGCCTCGGAGAAGGATATCCCCTCCTTCACGTTCGTGTGGATATCGTTGAGGATCCTTTGAAATGCCGGATTATTGGATTGATCAGCCGTGATCCGCAGGCCCCGCAAAATGGGGACCCCGGATTTGATCAAACTGGCCAGCTGACGGCTAAAAACAGTGATATCCTTCGATTTGACTTTACGGGAAGCATTGAGACCGGTGGTTAATTTCACGCCACTCGCTGAGGCTTCCTCATCGACACGCACCGGGATGTAGCCTTTCTGATGAATCTTATCAAGCGCCTCTTCCCGGGACTGGGCTTCGACAGCTCCTTCAATATTCGCAATGCCGTCTTTGGCTCGATATTTGAATGTAGGCATATTTTTCTATTTAAACTCTTCCTCGACGTATTTATCAAGCCGCACGCGCTGCGCGCTTGACAGATCCAGGAAACATATGGCGATATGATATCGTCGGTTGGGTTCCACTTCCTCCACGCGGACGACCTTGGCCAGACATTCGATCGGGCTGTTGGCATCCGGCAGGTCAATGGTCAATTCCAGAATCGACCCAATCATCTGAGGTACACTCGAGACAAAGACAATCCCGCCGGCACTGATGTTGTCGGTCGTACCGAAACGTTCGGAAGGAAGTTTGCGGGTTGATTTTTCTTGCGCGTTGAGAGCCTTGTATGCGATGTTGACCGCTGTGTCCAGTCGTGAAAAGACCCGCCGGCCCGTGAGGGGCAATTGTTTCTTCTCGGCCAACACCGGGGGAATTGGTATTGTATCAGTGCCTTCAGGACCCGAAATGTCGTAGGACCGGCCTTCCTCATCGTCCTTCTGGGTTAAATTCAGGACTTCCTCAGGCGTTGTTAATCCATCGATGACTTTCCGCCATCCATCCTGACGGAGTGTGCGCATCCCGCGCTGCATCGCGATTTTTTTTATTTCCCCCGATGAGGCGCGGTTCAAAACCATGTCCTTGATCGTGTCATCCAAAAGGAGGATTTCATAAATCGCCGTCCGTCCCCAAAAGCCAGTACCATTACAATTCTTGCACCCCTTACCGCGATAAAATTTGATGTCGGTACCCAAAGGCAGTTTGAGATCTTTGACGATTTGCCCGCGCAAATCCTCCGGCAGAGATACGTCCGCGGTCTTGCAATGGGAACAATTGACGCGCAAAAGCCGCTGGGCGACGAAGGCCTCGACGCTGGAGGCAATCAGATACGGCTCGATGCCGATATCGACCAAACGGATGATGCCGCTGGGGGCATCGTTGGTGTGCAATGTCGAGAAAACCAAATGACCCGTTAAGGCCACCCGGATGGCGATCTCGGCGGTTTCCAAGTCTCGAACCTCGCCGACCATGATCACATCCGGGTCATGGCGCAGGATACTGCGCAAGGCCGCCGCGAAATCCAGTCCGACATCCGGCATGACCTGCATCTGAGTGATTCCGTCAAGCTCATATTCAATTGGGTCTTCGATCGTAATGATCTTTCGTTGATCAGTATTGATCGAACTCAAACACGTATACAAGGTGGTCGTTTTACCGCTGCCGGTGGGGCCTGTGACGAAAACAATCCCGTGCGGTTTCTTAACCAACTGCTGGAAAATTTCCGTATCTTTCGGGCCCAGTCCCAGTTTCTCGAGGCTAAAAAGCATGGTTGTCGGAAGCAGACGTATGACGAGA
Source organism: uncultured Planctomycetales bacterium (assembly GCA_964365515.1). Lineage (GTDB taxonomy): Bacteria > Omnitrophota > Gorgyraeia > Zapsychrales > Zapsychraceae > CAYIQK01. The sequence continues at coordinate 21,983 of CAYIQK010000008.1, forward strand.
CTCTCGGCATAAGGAGTCGGCACCGATGAGACGCGCAGATCCAAAATTTGATCCTGGACTTTGACGATGGCCCGGCCGTCCTGCGGGAGGCGCCGCTCGATGATATTCAAATTGGCCATGATCTTCATGCGGGAAAGGATCGAACTGTAAAAGCGGACAATCTCCGGCGGGACAGGCGCGTTGTGCAGGATGCCGTCAATGCGGTAACGCAGCCGCACCTTGCCGCGGTAAGGTTCAATATGGATGTCGGTGGCGCGCCTTTTGTAGGCCTCGGAGATGATCTGATTGACCAGCTTGACGACGGATTCTTCCTCGGCGAGGTTTTCGATGTCTTCAATGGGCTCCTCAGCCGTCTGGGCGGCGGCGGTTTGTTTCTCGGGTGTCCTGGAAATGATCCGATGGATTGTATCGGCGGCCAGACCGTAATGAGTTTTGAGCATCTCCACGATATCGGTCTCGCTGGCTAAGACCGTCTCAATGGGGTGTCCCAGATGAATGCGGATTTCATCATGGATTTTCACATCCAACGGATGGGCAACGGCAATTGTGAGAATGCCGTTTTCCATCTTCAGGGGCATGAATTTATAGTACGAGGCAATCTTCTGCGGAACCCGCTCGATCACGGATTTGTCGATACTGAAATTCTTCAAATTCATATGAGGGATATTGAACTCTTCGGAAAAAATACTGAGAATTTTGTCCTCAGGGATCAAGCCCTTTTTGACAATGACCGAAGAAAGCGGTTGGGAGGTTTTCTCCGACTCGGATCGCGCCGCATCCATCTGTTCGGGGAGAAGCAATTTCCGTTCCAGCAAGATACGCGTGAGGATCTGATTGATATTCTTTGTCATATGTCCAATGAGATTATTGGAGGGCCCCGATCATATAGAATTCTTGCTCCTGCCGCTGATCCACCGCTCCGCTTAAGATCCGTTCGCATCCCTCAATGGTTTCCGGGATGGTGACGTGATGGCCTTTTTTCCCCGTGTAACTTTCCGCGATGAAAAACGGCTGTGTCAAAAAATTCTGAAGTTTGCGGGCCCGTTCGTAAATGGTGCGGTCCGCCGGGGAGAGCTCATCGATCCCAACGACCAAAACGATGCGCTTGAGTTCATTGTACTTTTGAAACGCGCGAATGACCTCCTGGGCCGCGTCAAAATGCCGTTGTCCGACAATATCCGAATCCAAATTGGCGCAGGATGAAAGCAAAGGATCAACGGCCGGATAAAGACCCAGCTGGATCCGTTCACGGGAAAGAACAAGGATCGAATCCAAGAAACTGAAAATCGCCACGACCGCCGGATCCGTGATGTCATCGGCGGGGACATAGACGGTTTCGATGGCCGTGATCGATCCTCCCCCTTCCCGATCCGAACGGATGCGTTCGTGAAATTCGCTCGCCTCGGAAATCAGAGTGGGCTGATAACCGGTTTCCGAAGGAACGCGTCCCAACAGTGTTGAGATCTCCGCGCCGGCCTGAACATACCTGAAGATGTTGTCCACAAACAGCAAGACGTCATTGTTTTTACGCTGCAGCGTCTCCGCGACTGTGATCCCTGTGAGGGCCGCCCCCATCCTGGCCCCCGGCGGTTCATTCATCTGTCCGAATACAATCGCCACCTTTGACAATATGTCTCCGCGCGAGAGTTCATAGTACAACTCATTTCCCTCGCGGATACGTTCCCCCACACCGACAAAGACGCATGCCCCCTCGTGCTTTTTGACCATCTGATAAATCATCTCCAGGACAATGAGGGTTTTGCCCAAACCCGCCCCCCCCAGGATGCCTGTTTTGCTTCCCTTGACGAGGGGAAACAAAAGGTCGATGATTTTGATCCCGGTCTCGATGATCTCATAACGCTTGCGCTGGCGATGGGTGGCCGCGGCATGCCTTTCAGTCTGAAAACTGCGGATCGGGAACATCTCATCAGTTGTGATCGCGCCTTTCTGGTCAATGGGGTTTCCTGTGACGTTGACAATCCTCGAAAAAAGATCTTTGCCATCCGGAATCATGATACAGTCTCCGGCGGTCACAGCCGGAGCATTGCGCTGGATATTCTGTGTGGAATGGAGCGCGATGCATCGCGCGACGTTTCCCTCGCGGTGTTCCGCGACCTCCAAAGTCACATCTTTTCCATCGACCGTCACAGTTGAGATGATGCTGTGGATGTTGGGGACATCGTCCGCGTTGACATAGCGCACATCAACGACCGGTCCCTGAACAGCGATGATATGTCCATCAATTTTTTTCATATCAACTTTAACCAGAAAACAACGACCGCGCGGTGAACAGCTCCCTCATTTGCTGATCAATGATCTCATGCCGGATGCGGAAATACCGAAGCTGTAGTTTCCTGTCGATATCCTTGACCCGTTGAGAACTTTCTTCCAAGTGAATCGTCCGGGCGGCAAATTCAGCCAGACGGCTCAGCTGAAGGACATCAAAGACTTTCTGCCCCAGCCAGATGGTCATCAGATATTCCACCAGGTCGCCGGGGGATGTCTCCAGTATCAACTCCCCTCCCTCGGACGCCGGTTTTTGCTCCTTTTCTTTTTTCCATTCCGACGCCGGCAGAAGGCTCAATTCCCCCACCTGCTGAATTTTGATCGAGATGGCAAAAGGATATATGACCTTCACCGGACCGATGCGGCGGTTCAAAACCTCCTCGACAATATAATCCCGGATCTCCATCGCCGCGATATAACGTTTTTCATCTGTGATCCCCGTGAAATTTTTGCAGGGGATTTTGTAACCCTGGGCGATCTTCTGCCCCTGCAGGCCGACGACCATCAGCTTGTTTTTTGTATTCTTCAGATAACTGATCGCCGCCATCATCACACGGTGATTCAATCCCCCCAAAAGCCCTGCATCGGAAGTGACCGCCACAATTCCCGTCGGGGCGTCTTTGGGATCCATGAAGGGATGCGCGATGGCCGCCAAATCCAGGAGGTCAAAAAATCCCTCCAGGATCCGCATGAATTCCTCGAAACGGACGATCCGTTTCTCCAGCGCGTGGAAGTGCGCGACAGCAATTCCCTTAAGCACTTCAATGAGAGAACCGAAATTCCGATAAAATTCACGGTCTTTTTTGATGTCGGTAATCGTCGGCATGTCGTTTGTGTCCCGCCAAAGCCTTCAGCTTACGCAGCGCTATTTTTTCTTGCCTCTCACCATGATCTGCCGGCCGCACTTACTCAACGCGCCCTCGATTTTTTTCTTGTTTTCCGGCGACAAAGACCTGGTACTCTCAATATCCTTGATCACGTCGGGAAACTCCTGCTGGACATAACGAAAGGCCTCCTTTTTGAATTCCTTGATCTCTTTCGCGAAAAAGTTGTCCAGGATGCCGGCGCCCAAAGCGCACAAAATGACGATCTGCTCCATCAGCGCGAGGGGCTTATTTTTATCCTGGATGAAAAGCTGTGTCATGGCCTCACCGCGCACCAGACGTTTCTGGGCTTCTTCGGACAATCCGGAGGCGCGCAGACGCGTCATCTCCAGGAGTTCCTGATATTGCAAGTACTCCAATCGCAGATTTTTGCAAATCTCCCGCATGGCCGGCCACTGCGCCTTATTCCCGATACGCGAGACCGAAAGACCAAAATCAATCGGCGGCTTGATGCCTTTGTAATAAAGGGTGGAATTGAAATACAACTGGCCGTCGGTCATGGAGATGATATTCGTCGGGATATAACCGGTCATGTCTCCCTGCAGTGTCTCGACAATCGGAAAAAACGTCATGGACCCGCCGAGTTCCGGTCTGAGATACGCGGCGCGCTCCATCAACTGGGAATGCAGATAAAAGATATCACCCGGATAGGCCTCGCGTCCCGGCGCGCGCTCTAAGAGCAAAGAGATCTGACGATAGATCCATGCGTGCTTGGTCAAATCATCAAAGACGACAAAGACATCGCGTCCTTTGCGCATGAAATGTTCACCCAGCGTCGCCGCGGTATACGGCGCCAGATACTGCTGGCCGACAGACGCGGAACTCGCGGCGTTGACAATGATGCTGGAATCCATCATGCCGCGTTCCCGCAGAAGATCCAGTATTTTCATCAGGCTGGCATAGGGTTTACCGACGCAGCAATAAATACAGATGACCCCATCTTTTTTCTGATTCAAAATGGCGTCCAAGGCAACGGTTGTCTTTCCGGTTAAGCGGTCACCGATCAAAAGCTGACGCTGCCCCTTCGCAATCGGGAGCACCGCATCAATAACGAGGGTCCCAGTCTCAAAGGTCTTCTCGACCGGGATGCGCTCCATAACAGCCGGAGCCTCGGTAAAAACCGGATAACGGCCTGCCGCTTCAATGGGACCCAACCCATCCACCGGATCACACAGACCGTTCACCATGCGCCCCAAAAACGCCTCTCCCACCGGCAATTCCAGAGACTGCCCACGGTTATAAATCTCATCGCCGATCCGCAAATTGAGATTCAAATCCAGGACAAGGATTTGCGTTTCATCCTCCTTAAACCCCATGACTAAGCCTAAGTTCCCCTGCGCAAACTCAACGATTTGCCCATTGAAACAGGAAGGCATTCCCGTGGCTGTGACGAGGAATTCGCGGATGGACTGGACCCGTCCGACCTCACGGACATCGATGTCCGTAACTAGGGTCTGATCAGATCTGGAAGTGTCAGATATTCCGTGCAACGTTTTGAATCCTGTTTTTTAAGCTCGCGTCAATCACAATATGTCCGATTCCAATGATAAACCCGGCCATCAGAGAGGAATCCAACTCCTCAACCAAAGAAAAATTGTTTGTCATCTGTTTTTTCAAACGCTCCATGAAATCCTGACGCTGGGAACCCGTCAGCGCGAAGGCCGAAATCACTTTGACTTCACTGATGTCCTTGGGGATATTCAACCGTCCCAGTTGGAATTCCTTTTGACTGGATTCCTGCATGAGGCGCTGGTGGATATCGCTCAAAATCGCCTCCGGCAAAGCCCCGCCAATCAGCCGGCAGGCCTTTTCCTTCGCCTTCTCTTCGATTTTTTGTTCCAACTCGCTTTTGAGAAATTCGTAATTTCTCTGCACCTTTTCGACGATTTCTTTTTTGGTCTCCTTGGCCTCTTCGAGGATTTTGGACTTCATTTCCTCCGCTTCCTGGAGGATCTTTTCCTTGATCTGCTCCGCCTGCTGTTTGCTTGCCAAAAGCAATTTTTCCGATTCCTCTTTGGCCTGCTGAAGGCGTTTATTCGCCTCTTCCTGTTTGATCGCGTACTCCCGGCTCAATTCCTGCAGATGGCCGGTGGCCCTGCTGATGTGGCGTCCCAGAATATGCCGGATAAAAAAAATAAGACCGACAAACACAAACAATAAAACGATGAG